>JAADIB010000321.1 GCA_013151565.1 Chlorobiota bacterium | reverse complement strand
ATCTCCATTAAGCCAAGCTTTCACTCCATCGTTGCTACGGATTCTTAATAACACTTTTTGCTCTTTATCTGAAACAAGCTGACAAAATGCATAAGATATTGCAGGGGTCTCCTTATCTACGCCAAATATTTCTATGTAATCTAAAATTCCGTCCGTGTTGCTGTATGCAGTTTTCCACTTGATTTGTTTTCCATTTTCAAGAACTACAAAATCACCTTCTTTGGGAATTGCTTTTGTTTCACCACCCATTGCTGTTAGATAATCTTTGTAGTAACCAAAGCATCCTTTGCCATGATCTCCTGGCTGTCCATTAGGGAAAGGGCCTGCTACTGTCCAAACAGGAACAGTACCGTTTTCTCGCATTTGTAGATTTTCCCATTGTGAGGAAAAAGCTATGACTGGTACTAATAGAAACAAAGTTATTATTTCCTTCATTATATCACCTTAAATTTTCCCAATCCTTTTATTCTTTTATTAAATATGTCCGGATTATTTCAATTCAAAATCACGTTTTAATCTAATATCTCGTGATGATGCTCCAATTAGAATTTCAAACTCACCTGGTTCTGCAGTCCATAACTTTGAATTAACATCGTAATATGCCAATGCAGATTTATCAATTTTCATAGATACTTTTTTACTTTCACGTGGTTTTAAACTTACGCGCTTAAATCCTTTAAGTGATTTTACTTCTCTCTCAACGTTTGCTTCTTTGTCGCTGATATACATCTGTACAATTTCGTCTCCAGCTACTTTTCCAGTATTTGTGACCGTTACTTCAACAAATAATGAATCACTTTCCGACATACTATTTTTACTGAGCTTTAAATCACTAAACTTAAATGTGGTATATGAAAGTCCGTAACCAAACGGGAACAGCGGTTTGACATTCGTTTTATCGTACCATCTGTACCCAACAAATATTCCTTCAGAATAATTAGCAACTTCCTTTTTCCCAGGATAAGTTTCCGCAACCGGAGTATCTTTTTCATTTCTAGGAAATGTTAAAGGAAGTTTGCCCGATGGATTTACATCACCGAATAGAATATCTGCCAGCACGTTACCTCCTTCTTGTCCAGGATAAAAAGCTTCGATGACTGCAGGCACCTTGTCTAACCAGCCATCCATTGTGATAGGGGTTCCATTATAAAGTACTACAACTGCATTATCATTTGCTTCTAATATTCTATCAACCAATTTCAATTGGTCATCATCAAGGGAGAGTCTGACTCTATCAAAATTTTCACCTTCAAGGGATTGGTCTAAGCCTAAAGCCAATACTACAACGTCGGACTTTGATGCTACCTCAACAGCTTTTTGAATTTCTTCTTCTGCATTAAACGGCACTATACCAAACTGTAACTGACAAGTTCCAATGTTTTCATAAAAATCTACTTGAATATCATAATTACGATCTTTTTCAAATTTATAGCGTGTACTATAAAATTTACCCGCAATAGCACCCAACCAAACATCAAGTACTTTCTCACCGTTAATATACAACCTTACACCGTTATCAACTCTAAATCCTATTTCGTACCATCCATCACCAGGCGATTTAAATTTGCCAGTAAATTTTGCAGACCATTTATCTTTATTAACAATTCCTTCTTTTGGACTATCTAGTCCCCAATTAAAATTAATGCCTTCTTCAATTGTAGTGTAAACCGGATCACCTTCCTGTTCTTTGTTATTATAGTATTCTGCGTAGATTCCAGGTTTACTATCGGGAGTAGTGAAATTTTCAGGATCAACAACAGGTGCATCAACCGCTCTTTCCGGAATTCCTCTTGAAAATTTTACAGAAATCTCATCTCCAAATTTATTTTTTAATCCATCATAAACAGAAACACTATAGTTTCCATCAAGTGATCCACTCCCACTTCCATACATACGAGCAATATTTCCATTAGGTCCAATAACTGCAATGGATTTAATCTTATCCTTTTGAAGGGGTAAAAAGTTATTATCATGTTCAGGTAAACGTGTATTTTTCAAAAGGACTATACTTTTCCCAGCTGTTTCTCTAGCCAAGGCATTTCTTTCCGGTGTGTTTGAGTGACCGCCATAATTAGCAGGGGATTCATCAAAAAGATGAGCTTTAAACATTACCCTTAAAATACGCCTAACCTTATCATCCACTATAGTTTCTTCAACATCGCCATTATTAACTGCACTTAATAGTTTGTTCCCATAAAACTTGGCAGTTTCCATTTCAAGATCTAAACCAGCTTTTGCCATTTTCACGGTGGAATGAGTTCCTCCCCAATCGGAAACAACAAATCCATCAAATCCCCATTCATTTTTTAATATATCTGTTAGTAGATATTTGCTTTCCGCTCCAAACTCTCCGTTTATTTGATTGTAGGCAGCCATTACTGTCCAAGTATCTGCTTCAATTACCGCAGCCTTCATTGAAGGCAAGTAGATTTCTCGTAAAGTTCGTTCATCAACACGAGTATCTACCACGAAACGATTCCACTCTTGATTATTCGCCGTCATTACTTTAGTGCAGGCTATTACATTTTTACTTTGAATTCCTTTAACACAAGCAACTCCCATACTTGCAGACAAGAAAGGGTCCTCACTATAGTTTTCAAATGCCCTTCCCCAACGTGGAACACGAATGATATTAATCATAGGTGCAAGCAACATATTTCTTCCCATTATTCTTGTTTCTTCACCAAAATTCTCTGCTACCCGCTGCATCAATTCGGTGTCAAAGGAAGCTGCCAGATTAATCATTGCAGAGTAATTTGTTGAATGCCCTCTTGCATTTGGTCCCAGCGGACCATCAGACATAAGAATTTGCGGTATTCCAAGGCGTTTGTTTCCTTTTGTTTTGAACATATCTGTTCCACCAAGTATGTCTACTTTTTCTTCTAATGTCATCCTAGGAATTAGGTCTTCAATCCTCTGCTCAATCTCTTTTGTTGCATCTTTGTAAATAGGAAGTTCAGTTACTTGTGCATGGCATACTGAACTAACTAATAATATTGTTACTATGTAATAAATTCTATTTTTATCCATTTTAATTTTTATCAACTCTGCTCAATTCTTTCATCATAAAATTTGGATATAATACATCGTGAACTTTTTCTACAACTATATCTTTCGGTAAATTAAAAGAAGCTTTTTCACGAATATCTTTAGATGAAGCCCCGATACGCACTTCGT
Organism: Chlorobiota bacterium; assembly: GCA_013151565.1. Taxonomy (GTDB): domain Bacteria; phylum Bacteroidota; class Ignavibacteria; order Ignavibacteriales; family Melioribacteraceae; genus SZUA-22. The sequence goes on along the minus strand of JAADIB010000321.1, from coordinate 5,296 downwards.
AATCTCCTTTGTCTGCTACCCAGGCACTGACCCCACTCCAGAAGGAAGCAAGAGAACGCTCATCCAATTCAAAAATAAGCTGCTGGCTTTCACCAGGTTCAAGTAATTTTGTTTTTGCAAATCCTTTTAACTCTTGCACTGGTTTTTCAATTTCTGTTGTTGGAGCCGAAAGATATAATTGTACAATTTCTTTTCCTGCAACCTTTCCAGTATTCGTAACTGTAACGGCTACTTTTATTTTCGATGTAAAAGTATTGCTGCTTAACTTTAAATCTGAATAATCAAATGTTGTGTACGACATTCCATAGCCAAACTCATAAGCTGTAGGAACATTAAAAGAATCGTAGTAGCGATATCCAACATAAATACCTTCTTTGTAAAACGAGTTTACAGGTTCATCAACTGGAAGTCCTGGGAAAGTACTTGCAGAAGGTACATCTTTATATTTCATAGGAAATGAATCAGGCAATTTACCTGAAGGATTAACTTCGCCTTTTAATATATCAGCAACGGCGTGTCCGCCCTCTTGTCCTGGCTGCCATGCTAAAAGAATAGCATCCGGGTAGTCTCTCCAACTTGCAGTTTCCCAAACTCCTCCGACATTGAGTATAACAATTACTTTTTTACCAGCAGCGTGAAATATTTCACTAACATTTTTTACAAGATCAAGCTCTATTTGGGTAATAGGAATATATCCGTTCTCATAGTTTTCACCTCCGCTTCTGCCAAGAGTAATTATAGCAACATCCGCTTTGTATTCATACTTTTTAATATCTTCTTTGGATAGAGGTTTTTCTTTACTGAATGCCACTAATCTATTCTTGAAATGAGGAGGAGCTTGGTTGCCTTTAATACCATTATCCTTACGCATTTTGGGATTATCGAAGTAAGGCGGAACAATATTCTCTCTTTTAATTTTTTCAATGTAATCTATATATTCTTTTTCCAGATCTTTTAATAGAGTAAAACCAGCATCTTTAAGTCCATCATTAATAGATACTCTATATTTATGACTTCTAACACTTCCACTGCCCGTTCCAAATGCTATCAAATGGTATGATATCTTACCAAAAACGGCAATCGTTTTATCTTCATCAAGTGGAAGGCTACTATTTTTATTCTTTAGCAGTACCATGCCTTCTCCAGCTGCTTCTCTGGCAATTTTAGCATGAGCTTCCAAATCCGGTTTTAGAGACGGAGTATTTCCTTTCATACTGGGTGAACTTAGCTTGAGTTTCATGTTGTAATATAAATTTTCATCAAGGGTTTTTTCGTCTAAAACTTTATTTTTCAATGCATCTGTTATTTCATTAAATTCCCGCATATTACCACTCATTATCATATTTATACCGGCTCTCACTTGGGCTACCGCGTCTCCGTATTGCATATCAAAGTCGGTCATATAAAGTCCATCAAAGCCCCATTCTTTACGTAAAATATCTTGCAGCATTTCAGGTATTTCCGGAGTATAGTAACCATTGAGTTTATTATATGCGGTCATTATAGCTGCAGGATGACTTTCTTTTACTGCAATTTCAAATCCGCGTAAATAAATTTCACGTAAAGCTCTTTGACTTATCACTGCATTATATTTTCTTCTATTTGATTCTTGATTGTTTGCCAAAAGGACTTTTAAAGTTGCACCTACACCATTATTTTGAATTCCATTGACGACTGATGCAGCTAACTTTCCCGAAAGTAATGGATCTTCTGAATAGTATTCAAAATTCCGACCACACTTGGGATTACGTTTCAGATTTAATGAAGGCATAAGCCCTAGATCATAATCATATTCTAAAAGTTCGTTCCCAATACCTTTGCCAACATTTTCCACCAATTCGGTATTCCATGAAGCAGCTAAACATGTTGCAGTAGGAAAAGCTGTAGTGTACGAGTAATTCTCTGCATCTTCTGGAGGAGTACCTTTATTTATACCAGCTGGTCCATCAATGAGTGAAGTTGTCTTTATTGAAAGACGAGGTATAACCATTTTTGAATTATGGTTAGCTATAGGCACCTCTACATTTTTTTCGACTACGGAATCAACTGCTGGCAAAAATCTTCCATCACCGACGATCATACCAACCTTCTCTTCCAGTGTCATCCGTGAAACTAAATCTCTAGCTCTTTCTTCAACAGATCTCTTTTCATTTTTATAAATAGGAACCTCATTATTATTCTGTGCGAATAATGCTGAGAATGCAGCAGAGATAACTAATGCCGCAAAAAATATCCCAATAGTATTTTTTTGTTTGAATAAGTTCATTAATTCTCTTCTTAGATTTAATTTATAGAAATTATTATTTTATTTGATATTAAGCCTTCTGATTCAGCAAGTACCGAAATCTGTCCAGGTTTTAGTGTTGATCGTACAACCGCTAAACCTAGACCATTAAATACAGTATGCTGATTTGCTTTAAAACTTTGAGCAACGACTTTTGTCTGTGCCAAAAATGTAATTAAAAATAGAGCATATGCAAAAAGTAAGTAATGACGGTTTTTAATGATTAAGTTTTTCATTTTTATTTTCAAATTAAACTTGTTATTTCTAAAACACTTTGAAAAAGTGCAGTTTTGTTAATTAATTATAGGTGTTAAAACTATATTTCGATAAAACACTTTACCATGATCTCCTTGTAGGTATATTGGACCCGCTTTAAAGACATCAGGACTTATAGCACCACCAGTTGGACCATAAACAGGCTTGTTGTCTATGATTGTTTTTCCGTTTAGAATAACAGTAACATGTCTATCACAAAGTGTAATGTCCATAGTTTGCCATTCACCTGCTGGTTTTTCAGCAGCTTGCGATGGGGTTATTCTGCTATAAAGTGCTCCCATGTTATGAGAATCTAGATCATCTCCATAAGAATCTCTAATCTGAATTTCATACATTCCTCTGAGATATACACCACTATTACTATGAGGCGGTACTTTTACTTCTAGTTTTAAGTTAAAGTCTTTAAATTCCTTTTCTGTACGAAGGTTTCCGTAATGAACCTTTTTACCTACAACATCAACCGGGTTGTTAACCAAAACACCATCAACTATCGAAAAACCATTGGTGTTTTTTGGATTCAAAAGTTTCCATCCATTTAAATTTTTACCATTTAGTAATTCTATAGGCTTTCCATATTTTACAGTCGCTAAATTAGGAGCAGGCCCAACATCAGGTAATTTCCATCCTGTAAATTTAGACTCACTTACGCCTGATCCATCTGGTAAAGGCTTAATACGAACGCCACTTATTTTATCACCTTTTCTTTTAATTTTAAATGTTGTTGTAACAATGTGTGTACGTTCATTTTCACCTTCTTTAGATTTTTGAACCTTTCTAGTTTGGGTAACAATTAAATTGTGGTCGTCAATAAAATATACGTTAGAAACAGGCGACACACTGCCTCCAATCCAAAGTAGATCGGCATCTAAATAGCCATTTTCATCATCTACTTCTAGCCACCCTACAGTTCCCCCTTCAATGTCTATAGACCACATTCCATAAAAATCTTTTGTTGAATTCTGTCCATTTGTAAAAGAGATGGAAAGTATTGTAATTGCAGCGATGATCAAATTTGTTTTCATTTTTTTTAACCTATTTTTTATATGATATATTAGTTCTTTTAATTTTTTTCTTAGTCAGCATAATAGGACTGAATCTCTATAGAATTAAAAATAATTTCCTGTCCAATCGGACCACTTGATTGTGACGGACTTATCCAATCGGAAATAGACAATTCGGCTGTTTCGCTTTTAGGTCGAAATACAATTCTGTTAAAATTGAGATATCCAGGGTTTTCTCGTGTTAAACCAGGTGGTATATGATCATAATTACTAGGATAAATCTGTAGAAATGATAGTTCCTCTATAATCTCAACACCCTTTATTTTTATCGAAAGAGCCAGTTTTTGTTTTTTACCCATATTGTTTTTATCAGCAGCAACCAGTTTTAGTGAGTACAGCTTACCTGGAATAAGCTTTTTTATTGTTTGACGAATCGTATTCGGTTTTTCATCAGATCGTTTAAACCTTATACATTGATCGCCAATATTAGTACGTGGGTAAAGACCAAACAGCCAACTCAATCCTTCTATGTTCTGCTCTTCTATACTTCCTTCTTTTGCCTGTTCAACAGTCCACCCTTGTAAACCTTCAAGAAAAAAAGAATTCTTTAGATGGGGAAGAATATAGGGTTCATCCGTAAAACGGGTTCTATTTCCTTCGATAAAATAATGACGGAACAGTTTATGAGCCCATCGAATCAACTCTTCATCGGCATAAGCGGCTATATACTCTTGTACACCGTACAAATCATTAAATGTAGGGTCGGTTGCCAAAAGATGCATTTGCATATCCATATAAACACGGTAATCTACAAAAGGATAATAATTCTGTGTTTCGGTAGGAGCCGTAAGATACCCCAATGTAATGATCCATTTCTGCCCGTCAACACCCAAACCCCTAGTCAACTTTCTATAGGTTTGTGATAGTTCATTAAAAAGGAAGTTATAGGCTTCATCTTCAGTTGGCAATTCATTAAGATAGCGCTCCAAAGTAAAGAGCCCTTCATTTCTAACTACTTCTTTTCCAAAAGGAATAGACATTAAATCAGGGTCACCAAAAATTGGAGTGCAATATGCATAAAACTTTTTCCCTCTGAAAACAGGATTATTATATAGTGCAGTAATACTTTCTTTCCATACATTATAATGTTCAGCTGTTTTGTCGCCGCCAAGCATAAACTCATCTACTATGATACCGCTAAAATGAGGGTCTGTGGTTCCTACATTGTTTGTCCAGGCTTCAGTAACTTCCTCTACTGTGGGTGGCTTTTTATCGTTAAGCCCAACGAGCTGAGAATGCACAATCCACTGTCGCCCTTCTTTTATCCACTGATCACGTTCTGAATGATTTAATTTTTCGTTTGTTACAATTGTATTAACATTAGATAACACATGCTTTTTAAGATAATTCCAATCATATTCACCATAAGCTTCAATATTTGGAGAACAAGGGTAGTCACTGAATAATAATTCTGGAATGCTTCTTACAATTACCTTTGAATTAGGCGATTGTTTAATGCTAAGTATGTGTTCTCCTTTATCAAGTAGCTGCATTGCTTCTTTAGCTCCAGTTTCAGGGTTAACCCTCCAAACTAATGACTCTGAATTTTTATTAATTCTTGCTTCCGGATTACTGTTTTTTGAGTTGATACTGAAAAATACCCATCCCTTTCGTGGATTATAAAATTTAAATATTCCAGTTCCTTTATTTTTAATATCTTTATTTAAAAGTTCAC
>JAADIB010000241.1 GCA_013151565.1 Chlorobiota bacterium | reverse complement strand
GATGTTTATAGTATCTGTAAGTGTTCCTTCCTTTGCTCAAAGCAGCGATGGACTTCCTGTGTATAAGGATAAGACGAAACCAATAGAAGAAAGAGCTAAAGATTTAGTTTCACGATTGACACTGGAAGAGAAAATCGGTTTGAACGTTGGCGATGGTCGGTTTATATCCGCTGAGTCACAAAAGGGGGAAAAAACTGAAGTACCAATAGCTAACCGAAATTCAAAAATGCTGATACCTCGACTTTCTATAAAAACAACTGCACTTACCGATGGACCATCCGGTATAAATAAAGGACCGGCTCCTAAAGGAGCAAAGGATTACACTTATACCACTGCTTTTCCTACACCAACATGTTTGGCTGCGACATGGAATACCGAAATGATTAATAAAATCGGGAATGCTTTTGGAAATGAGTTATTAGAGTACGACTATGATCTTGTTTTAATGCCTGCACTAAATTTACATCGTAATCCCAAGTGCGGTCGTAATTTCGAGTATTACTCCGAAGATCCGTTACTATCCGGGAAAATGGCTGCATCAATGGTCAACGGTATTCAAGCTAACGGAGTAGGCACTACTTTAAAGCACTTTGTAGCAAATAATCAAGAGTCAAATAGAAGAAAATATAACGCAGTGGTTAGTCAAAGGGCTTTACGTGAGATTTATCTTCGTGGATTTGAAATAGCTGTTAAGGAAGGCAATCCTAAAGCAATTATGACATCCTATAATAGAGTCAACGGTTACTACACAGCAGAAAGACCAGAACTGTTGCAGGATATTGTACGAAAGGAGTGGGGATTTGATGGGCTATTCATGACCGATTTTGATATGAATTACGGAGATGCGGTAGCCCAGGTAAGAGCTGGGATTAATATGATCATGAGTGGAAGTGAAAGGGAGTTCAACGAAATAACAAATGCAGTAAAAAATAAAACACTTGATGAAAGGACACTAAGTAAAAATGTGTTTTACAACATGAAACTAAAACTAGACTCACCCAGCATGAATGGATATAATCCATCTTTTAAACCGGATTTGAAAGATCATGCTAAAGTTGCCAGAAATGCTGCAGCGGAAGGTATGGTATTGCTGAAGAATGAGGATAACACACTTCCGTTAAATTTAGAAAAGGAAAAGAAAATTGCTCTCTTTGGCAAAATATCATATCATCTGATAATGTTTGGAACAGGCAGCGGAGGTGTAAGAAGTTATAAGCATGCAGTATCTGTAAATGATGGACTCAAAGATGCAGGCTTCAAGATGTTAAAAGACATGGAGCAATATTACAAAGATTATATTGAAAAAATAAAAAGAGAAAATCTTGTACCGCCTTATTTTGATAATCCCAAAATGCGTAAGGATAATGGGATAAAAGGAAACCAGGCTCCTCCTCATTTTAAAAACAGGTTAGTTGCATTTAGTAAAGAAAAAGTGGTTTCAAAAGAGGAAATTAAAAAGTATGAATCAAGAACTGATCTTGCTGTTATCACTCTTGGCAGAAGTGCCGGTGAAAACTATGAAAATGGATATCTTCCAATCACCAAGATAGAACTTGATCTTGTAAAAAATGTTAGTGAAATATTCCATGATGCAGGGAAGAAAGTAGTAGTTATTCTTAATGTTCCCGGTGTATGGGAAACAGCTAGCTGGAGAGATTATGCCGATGCTATTCTTTTAGCTTGGTTACCAGGACAAGAAGGGGGACACGCTGTAGCTGATATATTAACCGGTAGAGTTAACCCTTCAGGTAAGTTGCCCGATTCATTCCCTTTGAAATATGAAGACGTACCTTCAGCAAGTACCTTCCCTGGAAAGCCAGTTGAAGCTCCGGTCAATTCATTTTATAAAGAGGGTATTTATGTAGGCTATCGCTACTACGATTCCTTTAATGTGCCAACAGCATATGAGTTTGGTTTCGGGATGTCATACACTACATTCGATTACTCTGACTTGAAGTTGAGCAGCAATAGCTTCTCCTCAACAATGAAAATTACGGTAACAGTTAAGAACACTGGAAAGGTAGCTGGTAAAGAAATCGTTCAATTATATCTTTCAGCTCCTACAACTGAGATTGAGAAACCAGAACAGGAACTAAAAGGATTTGCCAAAACAAGATTATTGAAACCAGGAGAAAGCCAGCAGCTTTCGTTTGAATTAGATGAAAAGTCTCTTGCTTCATTCTGGAGTGGTATCAGTGCATGGATAGCAGACAAAGGAAATTACGAAGTGCGTGTCGGCGCTTCATCTAAAGATATTCGCAATAAAGCTTCTTTTAATTTACCGAAAGATATAGTTGTAGAAGAAGTTCACGATGTGATGTACCCTAATTTTTATATGGAAGAGTTAAGTCGAAATAAGTAGGTTTTTTATTGAAAGGATAATCATGTATTTACAAAAAATTAAAATTTCTTTTGTGATAATTATTGTAATATTATTTGCAAGTGTAGCAAGCTCATCATTCTTTGCACAGAGTAAAGATGAACTTTCCAACGGTAAGAAATCTCTTGATGAAAAAGTCAAGAATTTGATTTCACAAATGACGCTTGAAGAGAAAATCGGTCTAATTGTCGGTGATGGAAAGTTCTTGCATGTGAAAGACCCTGAAAAAGTTGAAGAGGGGAAAGGGATAATTATAAATGATCAGAGATCAAGACTGGTAATTCCTCGACTTTCCATAAGAACAACTGCAATGTCTGATGGACCTGCTGGGCTAAATAGAGAACCATGTGAAGAAGAGAAAAAGGATTGTCAAAATACTACAGCTTTTCCTACCGAAACGTGTCTGGCTTCTACTTGGAATACCGGTTTGGTGGAGAAAGTAGGAAAAGCATTTGGAAATGAAGCGTTGGAGTATGACTATGATCTTGTACTAGCACCGGGAGTAAACATTCACCGTAATCCCAAAGATGGAAGAGGATTTGAGTACTATTCCGAAGATCCGTTACTTACTGGAAAAATGGCTGCCTCGATGGTAAATGGTATGCAATCCAATGGGATTGGTGTTACACTCAAACACTTCGGGGCTCATAATCAGCAGGCGAACAGAAGGTATTATAATGCAGTAATTAGTCAAAGAACCTTGCGAGAGATATATTTAAGAGGATTTGAGATCGCAGTTAGGGAAGGTCATCCTAATGCTATTATGCCTTCTTACAATAAAGTTAATGGATACTACACTGCCGAAAATCCTGATCTGCTTAACACTATTGCACGACAAGAATGGGGCTTTGACGGATTATATGTGACTGATTTTGATGGGAAAGGAAGCGCTGCAGCAAAAGTACGTGCGGGTAGTGATATCTTGATGAGCGGCAATATGCAGGAGTACAACGAATTAAAAAGAGCTATAAAGGATAAAACTCTGGATGAAAGTACTCTTGATAAAAACTTGTTTTATATCCTGAAATTCAAGTTGAGTTCACCTAGAGCAAAAGGGTATGTTCCAAATTCAAAACCGGATTTGAAAGCTCATGCTAAAATTGCTAGAGATGCAGCGGAAGAAGGTATGGTATTACTGAAGAATGAGAATAACACGCTTCCATTAAATTTAGAAAAAGAAAAGAAGGTCGCTCTGTTTGGAAAAATATCATATTATTTAATTGCATTTGGAACAGGCAGCGGAACCGTGAGAAGTTATAAGTATAGAGTATCTGTAAATCAAGGACTTCAAGAAGCTGGATTCGAAGTATTGAAAGATATGGAGCAATATTACAAAGATTATATTGAAAAAATAAAAAGAGAAAATCTAGTACCGCCTTATTTTGATAACCCCAAAATGCGCAAAGATAATGGTATAGTTGGGAATCAGGCTCCCCCTCATTTCAAGAACAGGTTAGTGGCATTTAGTAAAGAAAAAGTTGTTTCAAGAAATGAAATTAAAAAATATGAATCTAGGTCGGATGTTGCTGTTATCACTCTTGGCAGAAGCGCCGGAGAAAATTATGAGAATGGGTATCTTCCGATCACTCAGATAGAGCTTAACCTTGTAAAAAATGTCAGTGAAATATTTCACGATGCCGGGAAAAAAGTAATTGTTGTGCTTAATATTGCAGGCGTTTGGGAGACAGCAAGCTGGAGAGATTATGCTGATGCCATTTTGTTGGCGTGGTTACCGGGACAAGAAGGGGGTCATGTAGTGGCTGATATATTAAAAGGTAAAGTTAATCCTTCCGGTAAATTACCCGATTCATTCCCTTTAAAATATGAAGATGTTCCTTCTGCAAATTCATTTCATGGAGTGCCGACTGATAAGCCGATTAATTCATTTTATAAAGAAGGTATTTACGTTGGTTATCGTTACTACGATTCATTTAATGTTCCTACTGCCTATGAGTTTGGTTATGGATTATCATACACTACATTCGACTACTCTGATCTTAAGTTAAGCAACGATACTTTTACATCGAAAATGAAAGTAGCCGTTACAGTTACGAATACTGGAAAGGTAGCAGGAAAAGAAATTGTACAATTATACCTTGCAGCCCCTATAACGGAAATTGAAAAACCTATACAAGAGCTAAAAGGATTTGCGAAAACAAAATTATTGAAACCTGGGGAAAGCCAGCGGCTTACTTTTGAATTGGATGAACAATCTCTTGCTTCCTTCTGGAGCGGGATCAGTGCATGGGTAGCAGACAAAGGAAATTACGAAGTTCGTATCGGAGCGTCATCAACAGATATTCGATTAAAGGTGTCATTTGATTTACAAAAAGATATTGTCGTTGAAGAAGTTCATGATGTAATGTACCCTAATTTTTATATGGAAGAGTTGAGCAGACTGAATAAAAAGGAAAATTAATGAAGTCATTTGATTTAAAAAAATCTTTCGGGATATTCTTTATTATACTGGTTACTAGTGTAACATATTCAACATTGTTCGCGCAGGAAAATAATGAGATTACAATTTACAAGGATGTTAAAAGAACCCTTGAAGAACGAGCAAAGGACTTAATATCTCGCATGACTTTGGAAGAGAAAATTGGTTTGACCATCGGGGATGGAAGGTATTTAAATGTTGATGAACCAAAATTAAAAGAAACCGGAGAGGGTATTTATGAGCCTAATCGGAATGCAAAACTCGTAATCCCACGTCTTTCTATCAGGCAATTTACGCATATCAATGGACCATCGGGAGTTAATAAAGGAAATCCTCCTGAAGATGATAGTGACTTTAATTATACAACAGCATTTCCTTCGGCAACCTGTCTAGCTGCTACTTGGGATACTGAATTAATAGAGAAAGTAGGTAAAGTTACAGGAAATGAAGTTTTAGAATATGACTATGATCTTTCTAAAATGCCAGGTTTAAATATACATCGTGACCCGAAATGTGGTCGTAATTTTGAATATTATTCAGAAGACCCATTGCTTACCGGTAAGATGGCAGCAGCAATGATACACGGGCTGCAATCAAATGGAATAGGTGCTGTTATCAAACACTTTGTTGCAAATAATCAGGAAACAAATAGAAGAACTTACAATGCAGTTATCGGTCAAAGAACTTTACGTGAGATCTACCTTCGAGGATTTGAGATCGCTGTAAAGGAAGGTAAACCAGCATCTATAATGACTTCTTATAATCGTTTAAATGGTTTTTATACTGCAGAAAATTCTGCGCTATTGCAGAATATTGCACGAGAGGAATGGGGATTTGATGGTTTGTTTATGACAGATTTCGATATGCATTACGGGGATGCGGTTGCACAAGTTAGAGCAGGTACAAACTTGATTATGACCGGTGCAAAGTATGAGTATGAGCAATTGAAATTTGCGTTGAAAAATAAAATGATTGATGAAAGTACACTCGATAAAAATTTATATTATAATATAAAACTCAAGCTAAATGCACCAAGGATGAAGGGATTTACTCCTTCGTTCAAACCGGATTTAGAAAACCATGCTAAGGTTGCGCGTGAATCGGCAGCTGATGGTATGGTGTTATTAAAAAATAAAAATAATACTCTTCCTGTTAAAGATGGTAAGACAGTTGCAGTTTTTGGTAAAACCTCTTACGATTTAATTTTGTCTGGAACTGGTAGTGGAACAGTTGACAGCTATAAATATAAAATAAATATTAACGAAGGGCTCAAATCTGCCGGTTTTAAGGTGTTAAAAGATATAGAGAATAATTATACTGAATATATTGAAAAATTAAAGAGAGAAAACCTTGTACCGCCTTATTTCGATAATCCAAAAATGCGCAAGGATAATGGTATAAAGGGGAATCAGGCTCCTTCGCATTTCAAAACAAGGTTGGTTGCATTTAGTAAAGAACAAGTAATATCTAAATCAGATATTGAAAAATATGAATCTAACTCAGATTTTGCCCTGATTACGTTAGGCAGAAGTGCCGGTGAAAATTATGAAAATGGATACCTTCCAATATCTAATATAGAGCTTGATCTTGTGAAAAATGTAAGTGATGTATTCCATGCTAAAGGGAAAAAAGTTATCGTTGTGCTTAATGTTGGAGGAGTTTGGGAAACTGCAAGTTGGAGAGATTATGCGGATGCTATTCTTTTGGCGTGGCAGCCGGGACAAGAAGGGGGAAATTCTGTTGCTGATATTTTAACTGGTGCAGTTAACCCTTCTGGAAAATTACCGGATTCATTTCCTATGAAATATGAGGATGTTCCTTCTTCAAAATCTTTTCCTGGGATACCAGCCGAAGACCCAATTAATTCGTTCTACGAAGAAGGTATTTATGTGGGTTATCGATACTATGATTCATTTAATGTGCCCACGGCATATGAATTTGGTTATGGATTATCATACACAACATTTGACTATTCTGACTTGAAGTTGAGCAGCACAAATTTTTCCTCAAAAATGAAAGTCACAGTAACAGTGAAAAATACCGGAAAAGTAGCTGGTAAAGAAGTTGCTCAATTATACCTTGCTGCTCCTTCAACAGAAATTGAAAAGCCAGTACAGGAATTAAAGGGATTTGCAAAAACAAAATTATTGAAACCCGGTGAAAGCCAGAAGCTTACTTTTGAATTAGATGAACGTTCTTTAGCTTCATTCTGGAGCGGGATCAGCGCCTGGGTAGCAGACAAAGGTGATTACGAAGTACGTATCGGTGCATCATCAAAAGATATTCGTCTTAAAGCATCGTTTAATCTGCCAAAGGATATTGTCGTGGAAGAAGTCCATGATGTATTATATCCTAATTTTTATATGGAAGAGTTGAGCAGATTAAAATAGTAAAGTGCATGTATTTGATTTAGGATTAAAATGAGATCACATAATAAAATTATACAGCTCAGTATTTTGGCAATGCTATTATTCAGCATTAGCTGTGATTCGCAGCCACAAAATAAAGAGGAAAAGATCAGAATGATAATCGATTCTGATGCAAATAATGAATTAGATGATCAGCATGCAATTGCTTATGCACTTTTCAATGGTGATCTATTTGATGTAGAAGGAATAACAGTAAATAGAACACACGCTGGCGGTGGTATTGAACAACAATATGCGGAAGCAGTTCGTGTCGTAAAATTATGTGATCTTTATCCAAAGATGAGAGTATTTAAAGGAGCAGATGGAAATTACGAAGATATAGTTGAACATATTAATGAGCAAAAATTCGATGGTGCTGATGCTGTTAACTTTATTATAGAAAGAGCAAAAATCCAAAATAGAAGTAAGTTACTTCTAGTCCCGGTTGGTAAACTAACAAATATTGCACTTGCTATTAAAAAAGATCCAAGCATAATTCCAATGATAAAAGTATTGTGGCTCGGAACAAATTATCCAGATGCAGGAGAGTATAATTTCGATAATGATATCACTGCTGTAAATGCAGTATTGGATTCGAAAGTTGAATTTGAAATTGCAGTTGTCGGCTACGAAAGCACTACGGGTACTGCATCTGTAAAAGCCTCGACAAAAGAGATCAGAGAGATAATGCCAGGCAAAGGTCCGCATATAAAAAATCCAGTTGAAGGTCGTCACGGTGGTGAGTTTTCTTGTTTCGGTGATTATTCGATTAATTTATTTGAGAATACAAATAATACTCATCGAGCATTGTACGATATGGCAGCCGTTGCAATTGTTAAGAATCCAAGTTGGGCAATTCCAGATACTATTGGCGCTCCAAAGTTTGTTGATGGACATTGGGTTAAGCGATCTGATAATATTCGCAAAATAATAATCTGGGATAATTTTAAGCAAAAGAAAATTATGGATGATTTTTACAGTATAATGAAAAATTATAGATTAGTTAAAGGGAGGCTTTGAATAACCTATTCTAAGCTGTCATTCCGGTATTCCAAAACAACTGGAAACCGGAATGACATGTTATGCAAAGGCTTCTAAAGATAAATAGACGTGAACTTTTAATCTGTTTGGTTTATATAAAATAAAGATAATAAAATGAAACTGAGTACAAAATTAAGCTTTATCATTTTTATCCTCACATTGACAGTGTCATGTGTGAAAAATGATTCACCGGAAACCATTGATCTCACAACGAATTGGAAATTCTCTCCCGATGAAAAAAGCATTGGCATGTCTGATAAATGGTATTCTATTGATTTTGATGATACCCAATGGAACACTATTGATGCCGGAAA
>JAADIB010000046.1 GCA_013151565.1 Chlorobiota bacterium | reverse complement strand
TGCCGAAGTCATGAAGGATCTCTTTGAGATAATCTGTTTAATTTGACTTGTAAATAAAACAAAAACACTAATAGTTTGTTCTAATAATTAAAGCTCAATTGCCTTTCTAACAAATCCGTCTGCTTTCTCAAGTCGAGCTTTTGCTTCCTCGAGGTTAACATTTGCCAAGATCATTACAAGAGCGGTTTTGACATGTCCGTCGGAAATTTCAAGATATTTGGAGGCTTCATTATAGTCAACTCCGGTAATCATTATGATAATCCTTTTCGATCTTTCAACGAGTTTTTTGTTGGTCTGCTGCAAATCGATCATCATGTTTTCATAAGTTTTGCCAAGTCTGACAAACGCAGTTGTAGTCAGCATATTCAAAACCAGCTTCTGGGCAGTACCGCTTTTCATGCGTGTTGAACCCATTACCACTTCAGGCCCTACATGCGGACAGATTGCAACATCAACTTCATCAATGTTAAAAGCCTCACGAGGAGTGGCAGTTATGTAAAGTGTCTTTGCCCCTATCTCCTTTGCTTTTTTTATAGCGCCAATCACGTATGGGGTTCTCCTGCTGGCAGCAATACCGCAGACCACATCTTTTTCCGTAACCTTCGCCTTAATAACATCAGCAGTGCCATTCTCTTCAAAATCTTCTGCACCCTCTTGAGCAACGAACATTGCTTCTTTTCCTCCAGCAATATAGCCGTTAATCAGGTCGTAAGGTGCGCCAAAGGTCGGCGGACACTCGGAAGCATCAACAACACCAAGTCTGCCGCTTGTTCCCGCTCCAAAGTAAAAAAGCCTTCCACCGTTTTTAATTGCGTTAACAATTATCTCAACTGCTTCGGCTATGTAAGGTATTTCGTGTTCAACCGCCAGTGGAACTTTTTTGTCTTCCTCATTGATGATCTTTAAAATCTCAATGGTCGGAAGTTTATCAATGTTAATTGAACGAGGATTTTTTTGTTCGGTTGAAAGTTTACTTATTTCATCGAATAATTTTCTTTCGGGTGATGTCATTTATTCAGTTCCAGCAATACAAGTTTTTTCCCTTTTTTATTCCGAATATTATTTGGTTTGTAGGATAGTTCAAAAATTGTATGCTTTTTTATGTACGCTTTATATTTGGTTTCAGCAGTTTTAAATTCTTCCTCTAAATCTCCGCCTTTAATCGATACGATATAGCCTTTTTCTTTTATTAGTGGGAGCGCATAACGAATCAATATTATAATTGGCGCAGTTCCTCTACTTACAACTAAATTGAATTTTTTGGCGTATTTCTTTTTGAATTCATCACTCTCAACACGAAAGCTTTCGGCAACTACATTACTAAGCTTAAGTTTCTTAATGAATTCTTTTACCGCATCAATTTTTTTTGCCGTTGAATCAACAAGAACTCCTCGCATCATTGGGTTAAGAATAGCCAGCGGAATTCCCGGAAGTCCACCGCCTGTTCCAATATCAACGAATTTGTTCGTTTTTTCAGGAAAGAACTCCTTCATAAAAGAAGACATAAAGATGTGATTTTCTATTATGTTCTTTATGTCTTTTCGTGATATTAAATTAACCGATTCATTTTTGGTAGCTAAGAGATCAGCATATTTTGCCAAGCGCGCTAATTGATATGGCTCGGGACTTAATTCGTTTTCCCAGAAAAGTTTTTCCAGTTCTCTAAGATATTGTTCCTGTCTTTCCAAAAATTCCTCATAATTTAAAATTAAGATTTCAAATATACTAATAAAATTGAAATATCAGAAGGTGTAACTCCTGAAATTCGTGAAGCTTGACCAATTGTACGGGGTTTTGTTTTAGATAATTTTTCCCTTCCCTCTGCAGAAATTTGGTTAATGCTGTTATAGTTAAAGCTTAAAGGAATTTTAATTTTTTCTAACTTCATCATTTTTTCGATCATCTCATATTGACGCTTTATATATCCTTCATACTTTAACTCAATTTCAATCTGTTCTACAACTTTGTCGTTATTAATTATGGCTTTTAATTCTGAATCTCCATTTGCTTTTATTATAGACAACAAGTCTTTTAATTTGACTTCCGGTCTTTTTGTAATTTTAGCAACACTCTCGGATCCTTCAATTTTAGATGACCCGATCTTTTCAAAATATTTTGAAATTTCATCAGGTTTAATTGTTTTTCTAGCCAGCAAATTCAATCCGTTTGATATCAATACCTCACGCTGCTTAAGTTCATCGAACATCTCCTTTGGTATTAGACCAAACTCAAAGCCGTACTTCATTAGTCGTCTATCGGTATTGTCTTGCCTTAACAGCAAACGATGCTCCGCTCTCGATGTGAACATTCTATAAGGCTCGTTAGTTGACTTGCCGACCAGATCGTCAATCAAAACCCCGATATATGATTCATTTCTTCCAAGCGTAAATTCTCTTCTTCCCTGAATTTTCAGCGCTGCATTAATTCCAGCAACCAATCCCTGTGCGGCTGCTTCTTCATATCCGGATGTTCCGTTAATTTGTCCGGCAAAATAAAGTCCTTCTACTAATTTTGTTTCTAGAGTTAAGTCTACTTGGTATGGGGGAAAATAATCATACTCTACAGCATAACCTGGTCTAATCATTTCGGTGTTTTCCAGACCTTTAATCGCACGTACTGCTTCAAGTTGTATATCTTCAGGAAGTGATGTAGAAAAGCCATTCAGATATATTTGATCAGAAGTTAATCCTTCCGGTTCAAGAAATAACTGATGCGCCGGTTTGTCATTAAATCTAACAATCTTATCTTCAATAGAAGGACAATAACGCGGACCGGCTCCGTGAATTAATCCACTGAATAACGGCGATCGGTCAAATCCTTTTTCTAATATACGGTGAACATTCTCATCCGTATAAGTAAGATGACAGCTGACCTGTTCCAAAAACGGGAAATTCTTTTTATCGGTTCTCAATGAAAAAGGTTCGGGATTTATATCGCCGGGCTGCTCATCCAAAACGGAAAAATCAATTGAACTTGCCCGCAATCTCGGTGGAGTTCCTGTTTTAAGCCTTCCATGTTCAAATCCCATATCAGCAATTGATTGAGTTAACCCGGTTGCTGAAGGCTCCTTGTATCTGCCTCCAATTTGAGGAGTTGGTCCGGTGTACATTAATCCATTTAAAAATGTTCCAGAGGATATAATAACCGCCTTACATTTTATTTCTTCCCCGGATTTCGTTTTAACCCCTACTATTTTCTTTCCCTCTTCAATTACCTTAGTTACCGAGTCCTCTAAGATCGTTAAATTCTCAACCATCGAAACAACCCAGTTTGCCTCTCGCTCATACAACGCTCTATCGGATTGACAGCGTCCCGCCCATACAGCCGGTCCCTTCGACTTGTTGAGTATTCGGAACTGTATTCCCGTCTTATCGGCAACTAATCCCATCATACCCCCTAGAACATCAACCTCGTGGACTAAATGCCCCTTAGCGCTTCCCCCAATCGCCGGATTACACGACAATCGTCCGAAGGCGTTTTTATCCATTGTTATAACGGCAGTTGAAATCCCCATTTTTGCCGCAGCTATTGCGGCTTCAATTCCTGCATGCCCGCCACCGACAACAATTATATCAAATTCTTTCATTTTTTCCTTTTTGTTTCACGTGAAACAATTTTACTCTCCGGTAATTTTATGTTTTTCATGATTTATGTTTCACGTGGAACATTCATAATTTTATTTTACTTTCCAATACAGAATTTTGAGAAAATATTGTTCAAAATGTCGTCTGTTGTTACTTTTCCAATTATTTCGCCCAAGTGTTCTTCAGCCAACCTTAAATCAACGGAGATAAACTCTCCAGTCATTTTGTTTATCAATGAGCTTTTGGCGTCTTCTAAACTTGCTTTTGCTTTTTTCAAAGCATTATAATGACGAATATTAGATACAACAGCGCTTTTCTCTGTATAATTTTTACTTCCTAGAGCTTTTGTTTTTAATAGTTCAAATAATTCTTTAATTCCTTCACCAGTTAATGCGGAAATGCGAAGGTCGGTTTCAATATTTATTTTTCTGTCAAGATCAATTTTATTCAATATTGAAATTACTTTCTCCTCTTTCGTAAGATTAATCAACTCATTGAACAACTCTTCCGAATAACCATCAAGCACATCGTTAATAAAAAGAACAATGTCGGCTTCTTTAACCGCTTCTCTGCTTCTTTCAACACCTTCTTTTTCAATTGTGTTTTCTGTCAGTCTAATACCGGCAGTATCAAAAAGTCTGAACAAAACACCATCAATTGAAACCTCCTCACGAATTATATCTCTGGTAGTTCCGGGAATTTCACTCACAATTGCCCTTGACTCTTTCAGCACATAATTCAAAAGCGATGACTTACCCACATTCGGTCTTCCGACAAGCGCGACATTTATTCCCTCACGGATTATTCTGCCGAACGAATATGTATTTAACAGTGATTCTATCTCTAAAATTATTCTATCAGTTTTTTCTATTGCTTCTTGAGCGGATAAAAATTCAAGGTCTTCTTCGGCAAAATCCAACTCCAATTCCAATAAAGACGAAACTGACAACAGACTTGCTCTAAGCTCTTCAACTTTTTGAGATAAAATTCCGTCAAGTTGGTTTCTTGCTCCCCGCAGAGAAGCTTCTGTCCGTGCATTGATTATATCTGCAACCGCCTCTGCTTGGGCAAGATCTAGTTTGCCATTCAAGAAGGCTCGTTTCGTGAATTCTCCCGGCTCAGCTAACCTTGCCCCTCTTGATGTCAGCAGCTCAATTATTTTTTTTACAACAATTGTGCTTGAGTGTGTACTTATTTCAACAGAGTCTTCTCCCGTGTATGAATTTGGGTTGACGAAAACCGACACCAGTACATCATCAATCACCTCGCTTTGTTCCGAGATAATCTTTCCATAATGAATTGTATGTGTTGCGGCTTTAGTCAATTTTACCTTACCCTTAAACACGCTATCCAAAATATTTATACTACCGCCTCCGCTAACCCTGATCACAGAGATTGCCCCTTCACCCGGCGGAGTAGCCTGTGCTATAATTATTTCTTCATTCATTAGATTCGATCAACAAAAATTTATTTTATAAAAACTTTAAATATAATAAGTTTTAGGGTCATTTACAAATGCGAGTTTTCTGTAACTTATTATAATATAACGATTTACGCACACGTGTGTTTTGTTTTTATCCCAAGCCATTGCTTTATAATGGTAAAGCAATTGCAAAAATATGTTTTATTCTTTTTCAGTACTGTCCGATAAATAACTCTTCTATCAATCCACCAAAGGCGGACAAGGGATGAATTCCTCGCTGCAAGCGGCGGGAAATTGATTGTTTGACTTATTATGGGTTGACCGTTAAATTTTTTTATGTTGTTCATTGTTAATTTAACTTGTTTAAAGAAAAAGAAAGAGACAACTATAATAAAGGAATATATTCATGGACACATTTTGTATCTATGATATTTGCTCGGTTTTCAAAGAGCAATTCTGCTTAGAGAAATCTCCAATGGACTGAGAAGCACTACAGGGAATTTAAATCATTTAGGCATAAATCGAGCTTCCTCTAAATCATCTCTAAGTTATCAAGACAAGCATCAAGGTTGGAAATTATTTAAGCGATTCTATTACAAGATGTTAGGGCAATTAAGCGCTGAAGCAAGATTCAAGCAATTAAAATTCAAGATCAAATCAAAGATTTACTTATTGGATTCAACAACGATTAGTCTTTGTTTATCGTTATTTGATTGGGCAAAGTATAGAACATCAAAGGGAGCAATCAAACTCCATACACTATTGGACTACGACGGTAACTTTCCCAACTATATTCATATAAGCGATGGTAAAGATGGAGACAACAAAGGGGCTTATGATATACCTCTTACCAAAAGCAGCGTAATCGTAGCCGATCGATATTATTTTGATTCATATCTATTAAATAAATGGGACAGCAACGATGTTTATTTTGTAATTCGTATGAAAGAGAATCTGAAATATCGTTCATTAAAAGAATTAGGTTCGCCAGAAAATCTGCATGAGCACATTTTGAAGGATGTGATCATTAAGCTTACTGGGCTTAATACAAAAGAGAAATATCCGAAACGCTTAAGACGAGTAGCGGTTTATGACGAAAAAAATAATCAGACGATAGAACTGATAACGAATCAATTATCTTGGACAGCAAAGACAATTTCAGAGCTATATAAGTCTCGTTGGCAGATAGAGATCTTTTTTAGGGAGATAAAACAGCACTTAAAGATCAAGAGTTTTATCGGTACCAGCGAGGATGCGGTAACGATTCAAATCTGGTCAGCCATGATAACCATATTGATGCTAAAATTTCTTAACTCCATTGCCAAATATTCGTGGCATTTATCCAATTTGGTCTCCTTTTTGCGTTTGAATCTCTTTGTAAAGATAAGTTTGCAAAAACGGCTGGATGAACATTTTGAGAAAGACACTGGTAGACCACTTGAGAACCTATTGTCTTTATTTTAAGGGAATTGTTTTGGGAATTAGTAAAAATCCGTCCCAAACATTGATTTATCAACAACAGCAGTAGATATTAAATTTATTTAGGACAGCTGTGATTATAATATTATATTTATTTTTAAGATAATTATTCATTTTGAAAATTGGAGTTTTTTTAGTATGAGCAGCAAATTGATTATTAGAATAATTTTTTTAACTGTCTTTTTAATAATAGCCGGCTTTTTTATAAGCGGACCAATCTTTACCAATTCCGAAATAAAGGATAAGGTTGGGCAGTTACGCGCTGAGGGATCAACTAACGAAATTACTGTTGACTTTAAAACGAAGGAGTTTCAAGAGCTTCCTCCAATTGTCCAAAAACATTTAAGAAACTCCATTAATGTTGAGCAGGTAACAAATAAAATTGCAATAATTAAACTTTCCGGTGAAACAAGACATGATATTGGTTCTGAATGGCAGCCTACTGATGTGGAACTCTATTGCTCTTTATCTGCGCCCTCTTTTGTTTGGGTTGCAACCTCAGAAGCAATGACTTACTTGTGGAACAAAACAATTATCACTTTTCTAAAAAACACAGCTACATCCAAAGTTAAATTACTATCAAGTATAACCACAGAAAAAACAGAAGGAGTAAAATTAAGCCAATCATCTTTCCTCTATTATATATTGAATTCAGTTTTATGTCCTGTGGTACTTTTACCAAGCCAGAATACCCAGTGGACTTCTCTGGAAAAATTTAAAGCTGAAGTTATGTTCTGGAATAAAAGCAAAAACGCTACCGTAACGTTCTATTTTAACAAATCTGGAAATGTTGAAAAAGTGGAAACTAAAGATATGTTTATGCCTAATCTTATTGAAGCCAAAAAGGCAAAATTCTCATTGCATTTAGCCAACTATAAAGAAATTGGCGGGTACCGTGTTCCAACTTATTTAGAGTATCAATGGAATCTTTCGGACGGTGATTTTTCTTTTGCCAGGTTTAACGTTAAAGACATTACATACAATTAATGTTTTATAAACCCGAACAGTTCTTCTTGTCCGGGCTTTAGTTAACCAATTATATTCTTTATGGAAATATCCCCAGCGATTCATAACTGTCTGCCACTTTGTTTATCGCATTAACAAATCCGGCGGTTCTTAAATCTTTTATATTCTTTGATCTATTATAAATAAGCCGGATATCGTGATATGCCGCGATCATAGTTTCTTCAAGACCTGAGTTTACAAGGTCAATCTCTTCTGCTCCTTTTGTAAGCATCTCTTTTTCTTTTATAGTCAAGGATTTTCCGACAAGCTTTTCCATTGCATGGAGAACGCCTCTTATAGTGCCTTCCTCAAATCGTTTATTCATTCTGCCGAACCGAACGTGAGAAAGATTTTTAAGCCATTCAAAATAAGAAACAGTTACACCGCCGGCATTAGCATAAAGATCGGGAACTATTAAAACCCCTTTCTTTAACAGTATTTCTTCTGCCCTAGGTGTGAGCGGTCCATTTGCGCCCTCAGTTATTATTTTTGCTTTTATCCTTGGAGCATTTTCTGCAACGATCTGATTTTCTAACGCTGCGGGAACTAAAATATCACAGTCCATCTCTAAAACCTTTGCGCTGTTTTTAATGTTTTTGGCGTCTTTAAAATTCAAAATAGATCCTGTTGCTTTTCTATGTTTCATTAGCGCCTTAATATTAATTCCCTTTGCTGAATAAACGCCCCCCTCATATTCGGCAATACCGACAATCACCGCCCCTGCTTCTTGTAAGAAGTAGGCTGCATGATATCCAACATTACCGAGTCCTTGGACAATAACTTTCTTACCATCTAAGCCTGCGGTTAATCCTAATTTTTTCATATCCTCTTTTATGCTTACGGCTTCCCTTGTTGCATAGAATACTCCACGCCCTGTTGCTTCGGTACGCCCCCTTATTCCACCTAACGAAACCGGTTTCCCAGTAACACATCCTTCAGGATCCATTGCATCCGGATTAAGCTGATAGTATGTGTCCGCAATCCATGCCATTTCCCTGGCTCCCGTTCCGTAGTCAGGCGCAGGAACATCAACTGCCGGACCAATAAAATTTTTCTTTACCAGCTCCGATGTATAACGACGTGTGATTCTCTCTAATTCAGGAAG
>JAADIB010000038.1 GCA_013151565.1 Chlorobiota bacterium | reverse complement strand
TTTACACCTAAAAAAATGGGCGCTCAAACAGCTGAAGCTAATTTAAATGCCGGTGTTGCTGCAGCAAATCAAATAATAAAATTTTTTGAAAACGGGGATACTACATTTCAAGTGAATAAATAGTTGTTATTATTTGTGAAACTTAGGTAATATCTTCACTTATTTTTAATACTACTTCTTAATAAAGGCTGAGATTTATTTTCAGCCTTTAGCCTCTCTTTTTGGCATATTTTTTGCACCTATTTTATGTTTATGTAAAAATTTATATTCATTTAGCTAAATTTAAGCGATTACAGGAGAATATGTATAAACCTAATTTAATATTATCAGCAATTATTACACTTTCAGTATTTTTAGTACATGGTTGTATCGAACCAACGGACCAATTCATCGCTCCGAGTTATGATGTGGAACTCAATTTTCCTATTACCGATTCGTTATTTATAATTGATGATTTTTTAGGAAATGACAGCAATTTAGTCGCTTCTACTGACCTGGATAAATTAGGATTACTTTATTATATAAGAACAAATAAAATTGATCCTTTCTATGTTAAAGACAATCTTACGTTGAAGAATATTGAAACATCAAACTCAACTTCTTTGGAAGCGATCACAATCAAGAATACGCCATATATTAAAGCCTATATTGGAATTTCCGATCTCCTTCCTGTTTCAGGGGGATCTGATGCGATTGTGCCCCCTTTTTCTTCAACTATAAATACAAACTTTAAATCGATTGATAATTTTGTGTCAGCGGATTTTGAATCCGGCAATATGGAAATGAATATTAATAATAATATGCCTGTTCCAATTGAGCTCAGTAATATAATTATCAAGAACTCTACTGATGGATCAATTGTCGGAGAATATACGGGGTCACCTATTGTTGTTGCGCCTTATGATAGCACAAATATCAACTTTTCTCTTGCTAATAAACATGTTAATGATATATTAGAAATTGAAGGAAGTGTTTCATCAGAAGGTAGTAATGGTGAAACAATTCCAATTCCAGAAGATGCTCATCTGCTTGTTACTTTGCGATTCACAGATTTTATCCTCGACAAAGTAACAACTATCCTTCCGGAACAAGATGGAATACAAGTGGATAGATCTATCGTAATAAATGATTCTACAAAACTTGAAACTGCAATATTTGACGAAGGAAATATTTCTTTTGTTATCGATAATTCAATCGATCTTGACGTAAACCTTTGGTTACAAATTCAAAACATTAAATTACCTGACGGCTCACCATATACTGAAACTTTTTTAGTCAAGAGAAGCACTAACAATCAAGTTTTTCAAATTGGATCGATGAAAGGATGGAAAGTTGAAAGCAATAATCCGGGTGAACTTATTAATGAATTGAAATATTCATTCCGAATAAGTTCGGATGCAACAAATGATGAAAGAACAATTTCGCAAACAGATAGTGTGAATGTACATTTTTCAATTAGTAATGTTGTTCTATCATATGCAAAAGGTTTAATAAAACCTACATCCTTTGATATTTCACCTTCTGAACTGAATATTGATTTAGGCAATATTGAAGATAAACTCTCATTTGACAGCTTATTTATCAATGACCCCTCTATAAAATTGAAAATTAATTCGTCAATAAATTTTGATGTAATATTGAATGGCAAGATAACAGGATATTCTGATAATATCACGAAAGAATTACTTATCACTTTGGATTTACCGGCAATGGTTCAAAAAGAGTTTGACTTGAAAGATCAAGGGATGAGCGAATTTATCAACAGTTTCATGAAATCGGGTTCAATTCCAACAAGATTTGTTTTTTCCGGTGAAGGAATTATAAACCCCAATTATGTTATCGGCAGTGTATCAAAATTCGATTCAGTTGCCGGGTCAACTAATTTTGAATTGCCGCTTGAATTAGGAATTGCCGGCGGCAGTTTTAAGGACACTGTCTTTGTAGATAATTTGAATCTCACCGAAGAACAAATTGAATCAATTCATTCAATTCTTCTAACGATAGTAACTGATAATAAAATACCAATGAATTTGATAATGAATGGAAGTGTGGTTGATATAAACGGTGACCTTCTAACAAAAATTCCTCCGTCATATAATACCTCAGAGTATGTACAAATTGATGCACCTGAAGTTAACAGTGACGGTGATGTGATCTCTTCAACACCTTACACACAGCAAATAGAGTTACGATCGGCTGAAGCGATAGAATTTATTAGAAGTCCACATTTGATATTCTCAATAATGTTCGATACACCTCCACCGAATAGTATTAAAGCTGTGAAGTTCAAAACAAGCAACAATATTTACTTTAAGATCTATGGAAAAATTAATTATAGGGTCAATTGATCGGTACTTTAATGAAACTAATTCTAATTAGAATATTCTTAATATTTTTGATATATACATTTAACTCATTTGCGCAGAATGGCGGTTCCGTCAGTTATCCGGATGCACGTGCGGTTGCGATGGGAAGTCAATTTGCAGTAACATCTTTTGGTATTTATGCGGTTAACAGCAATCCAGCTAATTTAGTTATTTCTAACACTAAGATTGAAGTTGCGGCAATTCTGCCAATCCCAAACTTCAGCGGATCTACAGGCTCCGATTTCCTAACTGTATCCGATCTTAATTATTACTTTGGCGGCGTACAAAACAGCAATGGTGAATTAGTAGGCAGATTTCTTTCAGAAACTGATAAGCAGAATTTCCTTTCAAAGTTTGAAAGCGGAAATGAAGTTAGAGCAAGTGCAATTGTAAACATACTTGCTGTTTCGTTTTATCCTGATAAAAAGATCGGTGCGTTCGGGTTTTCGATCAACGATATATTAGGACAAAAAACAGCAATCCCAAAAGATGTTTTTGAGTTGGCACTGTACGGAAATGAAATTGGTAGAGAATATAATTTTGATGGTTTAGTTTTATCATCATCATATCTCCGTGAATACGATTTTTCCTACGCACGAGATTTTTCAAGATTATTGAGGAAAACATTCTCAAGCTTTACAGCAGGAATAACACTTAAATATATACAAGGTTTTGCATACTCCGAAATTGAGAGAGCTCAAACAAGGATCATCACAAACGAAGACCACTCCATACGTGTAATAAACAACATGAAAGCTAACTTCGCTTTTTCGCCGGATCTTGGAATTGAGTATGATTTTGAAAATGTACGGCGTAATTCTAATTTCGGTGCATTCCTTCAGCCGGCAGGATACGGTTGGGGAATGAACATCGGTGTGTCTGCTCAGTTAAAAGATATCTGGAAGTTTGGTCTTAGTATCACAGATATCGGTACAGTATCATGGAGCAGCGGAGCGGCAACATACTCAGCAAACGGAGATGTAGTTATTAAAGATATAATTGGTTCTGATATAGTTGATTCACTCACTAACGCAGTTGAACCAAGAGGGGCATATTCTTCCGGATTTTCTTCAGGCTTACCAACAGCACTGAGAATGGGAGCATCTGTTAGAATTGATAAAATAGTCAAAGGAGATTTTCTCGGTGAATTAGTACTGGCTCTAGGTTATAATCAAGGATTCAATAATGGAGTAAACAACACAACCTTTCCCCTTCTTTCGTTAGGGGTAGAATGGAAACCAATCGAAATAATTCCCATACGAAGTGGTATTGTATTGGGCGGATTCGATGGAATAGCTTGGAGCTTTGGTTTCGGTATTGATGCAAGATTTGTTGAATTTAACTTAGCTACGTCAAACATAACAACTGCTTTCATGGGGAATAATTCTAAAGTTGTTCACATCGTTGTTGGCTCGAGATGGAAGATCTGGTAAAAACTATACAAGATTAACTTCAACTAGATCTACAATTATTCCATGATAATAAGCAAGTCTGATCTGTTCGTTCAAACCGTCAATTTCATTTTCCGTAAGATCAAAATAAATTGCATCGCTGTTATCCTCAATCAGAATTTGAAGTTTAGGATCAATATCCAGTTTATCCATCAAAGTCTTTAGATTTGTCGTAATTTTCTCGTCAATATTTCCAAGCCTTGAAGTAAAAGCCTTCAATTTTTCTTCACTAACGGCAGCCAAAACAAAATTGACATAAGGGAAATCCAGAAGTTCGGCGAATTGATCTGCAAAACTAATTCCATTGTTAGCAACAGAATATTCGTTGTTTTCCAAACCAACAATAAGATAATTGTTGTTTTCAAAGTCAATCACACCGGTATCTATCGAGAACTCCGCTTCGATACCATACTGTTCTGAAAAAAGGATCTTACTTAAAATTAAATCATTGGATGAAATATCACCTCTTAACAATATCCTTTTGAAATCTTGCTGCTCAGGAACAAAATATAAATACGAGTTAGATAGAGCGCCGTCAAATGAAACTCCATAATTTTTTGACACAACCAGATCCTTATGAGTTAGAAGATCGCATGAAGGTATCAATCCAATGTCATACTTCCCTTCTATTAATTCCTTAGTTATCAGCGAAGACTCTTTAACGTTTACTTTCTCCTTTAGATCATCGGGTAGAGCTAAAGCAAAAAGCGCCGTGTATATGTTTTGAGGTATTGCAATATTCATAATTTATTTTTAGCTTATTATAAAAAAAAAGCCCCGAAATTCGGAGCTTTATTTGAAATTTCTATCTAACATTTTTGTCTTTGATTCTGGCAGCTTTACCAGAGAGATTCCTTAGATAATAGAGTTTGGCTCTTCTTACTTTACCTTCTCTAATCACCTCAATCTTAGCAAGTTTAGGTGAACTGAATGGAAATACTCTTTCAACACCAACACCGCTGGAAACTTTTCTTACAGTAAACGTTTTGCTGATGCCACCGCCACGGATACTGATAACATTTCCTTCAAAAATCTGAATACGTTCCTTTTCACCTTCAATTACTCGTACATGCACTCGAACACGATCGCCGGATTTAAAGTTCGGATGATCAGTTCTGATTTGCTCTTCAACTATTTCTTTTAATTTATCCATGTCTACTCCAAAGAATTAATTTGTTTCCATTTTTTTGTTAAAATTTTTGATTGCTCTTCCTTCCATTCGGCAATCTTTTTATCGTTTCCCGATAACAATATTTCGGGGACTTTCATACCTTTATATTCAGCCGGTCTTGTATAATACGGTGCTTCAACAGTATGATCATCAATCAATGAATCATTTAACGCTGAACCGCTATCATTCAAAACTCCGGGTATCAATCTTACAATTGCATCAACAATTACTAATGCCGGTAATTCGCCTCCGCTAAGGATAAAATTACCCAGCGATATTTCTTCCGTTACAAACTTTTCTCTTACTCTATCATCAATCCCTTTATAATGTCCAGCAAGGATCATGATATTTTCAGAAAGTGAAAGTCTGTTAGCATCACGCTGATTGAATATTTTACCTTTTGGAGAAGTAAGAATTATTGTATCGTACTTTCTTTCACTCTGTAATTTTTCAATACATTCAAAAAACGGTTCGGGCTTAAGCAGCATTCCCGGACCACCTCCGAACGGTTTGTCGTCAATCTGTCTGTGTTTATCGTAAGCATAATCCCGCAGATCATGGATGAATATCTCACATTTGCCCTTATCTTGTGCTCTCTTCATTATACTTGTGCTCAACGGACTATCAAGTAAGGTTGGCGTGGCTGATATTATATCAATTCTCATCATCACTAAACTCATCAAAATCTTGCTTAAGATAAACAACTTTATCATTAATGTTTATCGATTCAACCAATTCGGAAATTGCAGGGATCAATCTTTCTTCTTCCCCTTCCTTAACCAGATAAACATCATTAGAACTCAGATGCATAACATCTTCAATTTTACCAAAGAACTTATCATTAAAAAAAACTTTGCATCCAACCAAATCATGAACATAGTGGGTTTCATTTTCTAATGGATATAAACTGCCAGCATCCACATATATTTTAGAACCAACTAAAAAATCAACATGATCGACGGAATCAAAGTTTTTCAATTTTAGGATGAAAAAATCTTCAACCCATTCAATATCTTCAACAAAAAAAAGTCTCTTCCCGTTATAGATATCAATATAAATTTTTTCAAGAAGAAAAAAACGATCAGGAAAATCTGAATATGACCTTAATTTCACATATCCATCTTCACTAAAAACTGAAACAATTTCAGCTATTAAATAATAATCCTCTAGATTTCGCAATTAGAATTTTAATCTAATATCTTCAAAATCGCTCTTTTACCATCTTTAGCAGCTATAGCAGTCAACAAAGTTCTCATAGCTTGAGCCGTTTTACCTTGTTTGCCGATAACTTTTCCAACATCGTCTGAACCAACTTGCAAAGTCAACTCAAGCGATTTGTCATCTTTTTCCTGTACATCGACACTTACATTTTCCGGTGTGTCAACAAGGTGTTTCGCGATAAATTCGATGAATTCCTTCATGAGAATACCTATAATAATATTAGAAAAAAGGGCACTTAGTTGTTTATAAAGCTCATGAAAAAGGACAACTATTCTTCGGTCTTCTCCTCTTCATTCACTTCCTCAGAAGCAGCGCCCTCTGCCTCTGGAACACTTTTTTCATCTTCTTGTTCTTTAACAGACTCTTTTTTCTTTTCTTTCAAACTCGCTTTTTTCTCAGCTTTCGTACTTAATTTAGCTTCTTGCTGCTTTAACCATTCATCAATTTTTTGATTTACTTCTTCTTCACTTAAACCGGATTTAAGTAATTCTCTTTTATATAAAATTCCTTTTCGAGATAATAATCCCTTAACAGTTGTAGTTGGCTGAGCACCTACTCCTAACCAATATAACACTCTATCTTCTTTAATATCAACAGTTGCTGGATCAGTAATTGGATTATACAAACCTAACGTTTCAATAAATTTACCGTCTCTTGGCGAACGCTCATCAGCAGCAACAACCTTATAAATTGGTTGTCTTTTCTTTCCCATCCTTCTTAATCTTATCTTAACAGCCAATTATTTAACCTCCGTTTAAATATTTTATATTAATTAAATTTTAAATTACCAAAATTTTTCAACATTTTCCTATTTTTATTTGATTTGAACATTTTCATCATTTTGTTCATCTCATTGAACTGTTTTATCAGTCTATTTACATCTTGAATTGTATTCCCGCTTCCTCTTGCAATTCTTTTCCTTCTGCTTCCATTCAGTATTTTCGGAGTTTTTCGCTCTTGTTTGGTCATAGATTGTATAATTGATTCGACTTTTACCAATTGTTTTTCATCTACATCAGCATTCTTGATATTTGCACCTAAACCGGGTATCATTCCTAATAAAGATTGAATTGATCCCATTTTTTTGATCATTTTGATCTGTTTAAGGAAATCCTCCAAATCAAACTTATTTGACAACAATTTTTTTTCTAGATCTTCAGCTTCTTTCTCATCAATTTGAGCTTGTGCTTTTTCAACAAGGGAAACCACATCGCCCTTACCAAGGATCCTTGAAGCTAAACGATCCGGATGGAAAATTTCGATAGAATCAAGTTTTTCACCGAGACTAGAAAATTTAATCGGGACGTCAACAACCGCTTTAATCGATAATGCTGCTCCGCCTCTTGAATCACCATCTAGTTTTGTTAGTACAACTCCGTCAAAATAAACTGCATCATGGAAAGCTTTTGCAGAATTTACCGCATCCTGACCGCTCATCGAGTCAACAACGAATAATATTTCTGTTGGATTAACGGTTTCTTTTATTTGCTTAACTTCATTCATCAAATCTTCATCAACATGCAACCGACCGGCGGTATCAATAATTATTGTATCAAGGTTGTTTTCTTTCGCATACTTTACAGATTCTTCCGAAATTGTTACAGCATCCTTACTTTCATCAATCGAAAATACCGGTATGCTTATTTGTTTTCCCAGAGTTTTTAGCTGGTCTTTCGCTGCCGGTCTATAAACATCTGCCGCTGTTAAAAGAACTTTTCTGTTTCTATCTTTTAAGTATTTTGCTAGTTTTGCGCTGAACGTTGTTTTACCTGAACCTTGCAGACCAACCATTAAAATAACCGTTGGACCAGTCGGGTTAATCGTTAGTTCCGACATTGACCCGCCCATTAGTTCCGTGAGCCTATCGTAAAGTATTTTAGTAATATGCTGACCAGGTGATACTGAAGCAAGAACTTCTTTTCCAAGCGCTCTTTCTTTTACATCATCAATAAATGATTTAGCTACCTTGTAGTTTACGTCTGCATCCAGTAAAACGCGGCGTAATTCCCTCATGGTATCCGAGATATTCTGTTCGGTCAATCTTCCTTGACCGGTAACCTTCTTTAGGGCTTTATCAAATTTTAAAGTTAAATCTTCAAGCATATTTCTATAACCTATTTATAATCTTATCTTAGATCTTAGCTTTCTTTGAGGGCGTTAGCACCGGAAACAATCTCTAAAATTTCATTTGTAATTGAAGCTTGTCGGCGCTTGTTGTAAGTTAATTGAAGTGAGTTAATCATTTCTTCAGCATTTTCCGAAGCCATTTCCATAGCAGTCATTCTAGCGCCCAATTCAGCAGCGTACGAATTTAACAATACTGTCCACATCTGCACATTTAAATAGCGAGGCAGAAGAGAATTAATTATGCTGACTTTATCCGGTTCAAAAATATAATCAATGTTTATTTGCTCAGAATCTTCGGCAGCTTCCGGTTTTATTGGATATAGTTCAAGCTGAGTAATTTCCTGCTGGGCAACAGATTTAAATTTATTATAAACTACAATAATTTTATCAAGTTCTCCATTCAAGAAATTTGATGTTAATTCTTTATTCAACTGTGAAACGAATTCAAATTTAAGATCGCTGAATATACCTGCGTATCCTTGAGCAACATTATATTCGTGGTTAATAAAATAATCGCGACCTTTTTTACCAATACAGTACAAAGATACATTATCATCGCTCAGTTGTTCAGAATAAGAATCAGCAATCAATCTTTCAACTTCGGTGATAATATTCATGTTAAAGGCTCCGCATAATCCCCTATCGGAAGTAACTGCAATTATTGCTACCTTTTCATCGCCTCTATCTTTAATTAAAGGATGATCGTAGTTCTTTTCGGCTGCAAGTAATTGTCCTAGAACCTCTGTTAATTTGCGTGAATAAGGGCGAGCATTAATAATATTTTCCTGTGCTCTATTTAAACGAGCGGCAGCCACCATTTTCATCGCTTTAGTGATTTTTTGGGTACTTCTTACACCGGTAATTCTACGTTTTATATCTCTTAATGTCGCCATAGATTTCTATTCAGATAAACTAAGTAATTTATTTACTTACTTTAAATTTTGTTAAAAATTCTTTAACAGCTTTTTCTAACTGCTTAACAGTTTCATCGCTAAGTACTTTTTCTTCTCTAACAGATTTAAGAATATCAGAGTAATTGAGTTCAACGTATTCAATAAATTCGCTTTCAAATCTCTTTACATCTTCAATCGGAAGTTCATCCATGTAACCCTTAGTACCGGCAAACACACTTACAACTTGTTTCTCAACCGGTATCGGCTGATATTGACCTTGTTTAAGAAGTTCAACTAAACGGGCACCTCTAGCTAAAGTTCGCTGAGTTGCTTTATCAAGGTCTGAACCAAATTTTGCAAATGCTTCCAACTCACGGTAAAGAGCAAGATCTAATTTCAGCGATCCTGCAACTTTCTTCATTGCTTTTATCTGAGCGCTGCCGCCCACACGCGATACACTAATTCCAACATTAATAGCCGGGCGCACCCCTGCGTTGAATAAGTTCGGTTCCAGATATATCTGCCCATCAGTAATGGAAATTACATTTGTGGGAATATAAGCCGACACGTCACCTTGCTGAGTTTCAATTATCGGTAAAGCCGTGAGTGATCCACCACCTAGACTATCATTTAGTTTTGAGGCTCTTTCCAGCAAGCGTGAATGGAGATAAAAAATATCACCAGGATAAGCTTCACGTCCCGGAGGTCTTCTAAGCAGAAGAGATAACTCTCTGTAAGCTACCGCTTGTTTAGAGAGATCGTCGTAAACAACTAAAGAATGCTGACCTTGATCACGGAAAAATTCTCCAAGCGTGGCGCCGGAATAAGGTGCAATATATTGAAGCGGTGCAGGCGTTGACGCTGAAGCATCAATGACCGTTGTATATTCCATCGCTCCGGTCTCTTCAAGTTTTGCCACAACCTGAGCAACGGTCGAATCTTTCTGCCCGATTGCAACATATACACAAAACACAGGATCAATTCCAATAGCTTTAGCTTCTTCTGTATGAGTAAATTTCTGATTGATAATTGTATCAATTGCTACCGCTGTTTTACCTGTCTGTCTGTCTCCGATAATTAATTCCCTTTGACCTCTGCCGATCGGGATCATAGCATCAACAGCGGTAATACCTGTCTGTAACGGCTCCGATACTGATTGACGTGTAACAACGCCAAGCGCTTTACGCTCAATAGGCATATACTTATCATGCTGAATAGTTCCCTTTCCATCCAGAGGTTCGCCAAGCGGATCAACTACTCTGCCCAACAAGGCAGTACCGACAGGAAATGATGCAAGACGTTTGGTTCTTTTAACAGTATCACCTTCTTTAATCAGCTGACTCTCGCCAAAGAGCACACATCCAACGCTGTCCTCATCTAAGTTCAGCACCATTCCCATTACATCGTTCGGAAATTCCACTAACTCACTTACCATCACTTTGGATAATCCATACACTCGTGCAATACCGTCCCCAACTTGGAGAACCGTACCTACATCGTAAATTTCCGTTTCGTTATCAAATCCGGATAGTTGTTGTCTTAAAATTGCTGATATTTCATCGGGTCTAACTTCAGCCATATTTATACCTATAATTTTTTCAAATCTTTTTAATTTAAGATAATATCGTTTTGTTCAAACAATTTTTTTCTTAATCTGTTCAATTGCTGTTTAATGGAAGAATCGAGAACAGTATCGTTTATTTTAACTACGAAGCCGCCGATTAGTGATTCATCAATTGAATAAAACGGCATTACTTCTTTCTTTGTAAATTCTTCGAGTGAACTTTGCAATTGTTTTTTCTGTGCTTCGGTCAATTCAACACAACTTTTTATATACGCCTCAACACGATTGATTTTTATATTGTATAGTTCTTTAAACCTTTTAAGAATATCATAGATGACATCTTCTCTATTCTTCTTTACAATAAATTGAATAAAACTATTAGAAACATCGCCCACTTTATCTTTGAAAATTTCATTCAAGATTGTTTCTTTCTTCTCGGGACGGATGACCGGACTTTTTAGAATTGTACGTAATTCCTTTGAGCCAGCTATTCCGTTGAATACCATCTGCATATCATCAGCTACTTGATCCAGAATATCTTTTTCTGATGCAAGTTCCATTAAAGCATTAGCATATCTTGTGGCAATGTTATAATTACTCATTATCAGTTCTTATTCAAATCTTTTAAATATTTATCGATCAACTTAGTTTGCTTCTCTTTATCTAGATTTTCTCGGATGATCTTTTCTGCCGCTTCAATTGCAATTTCGGCAACTTGATCTTTCAATTTATTAAAAGCTTCTTGATTTTTTCTTTCAATCTGGGCAGTTGCTTCTTTTATCATTCTCGCAGCTTCCGATTTACTCTCTTCAAGCATCTGACTTTTTACTTTTTCAGCATACTCTCTGCCTTGGGCAATTACTTTTTGAGCTTGTTCTTCAGCTTTAGCTAAGTTTGCTTCATTTTTTTTAAGAAGTTTTTCTGCTTCTTTCTGAGCTTTCTCGGCACTATCCAGGGAATCTTTAATTAATGCTTCACGTTCGTCTAAAGAAGCCAGAATCGGTTTCCAAGCGATCTTTGTTAGAACTATCATCAGGAATACAAATGTTACAAGAACCCAGAAAATCAAGCCGGGATTAACATCCAATAATCCGCCTGAAGATTCACCACCTCCGCTAAAAGCCAGAAGAGCTAAATTTAAGATTTCAGCCATTTAATCTATCCTTATTATAAAAATTAAGGGAGCACAATTTATAATGCTCCTCTATTTCACTTTAAAATTACTTCAATGCTAAAAGAATACAGATAACCAGAGCGAACAGAGAAATACCTTCAATAAGAGCCGCAGCAATGATCATTGAAGTTCTGATTTCTCCAAGTGCTTCCGGTTGACGTCCACTAGCATCCATTGCAGAGCTAGATAGTTTCCCAATTCCTAAAGCTCCACCAATAACTGTTAAGCCGGCACCAATTCCAGCAGCTAAATATGCATATTCCATGAGTTTTCTCCTATTTATAGTTTATTCTAAAATAATTTAATGTTCTTGATGAACAGCCATTCCAATAAACAAAGCTGTAAGCATCGTAAAAATATATGCTTGAATTAACGCAACTAAAATTTCCAACAGATAAATAAACAGCGCAAATGCAACCGATACGGGTGCTACATAAAAAGTCTTAAGGATAAAAATTAATCCTATTAAAGAAAAAATAATAATGTGCCCGGCAGTCATATTTGCAAACAACCTCACTGCCAAAGCAAAAGGTTTAGTGAACAATCCTAATATCTCAACAATAAACATAATTGGCAATAACCATGCTGGAACTCCCCCAGGAATCAAGCCCCTAAAATATCCGAATACTCCATTCTTCATCATACCCCCGCCCTGAATAACAATAAATGCAATAATCGCAAGAGTGGCAGTTACAGAAATGTTACTTGTAATAGTAGAACCGTTTGGAACAAGTCCTAAAAAGTTACTGAAAAGAATAAAGAAAAATACTGTAAGCAGATATGGTAAAAACTTCTCATAACCTTTTCCAATTGTAGGTTTAGCAATATCATCTCTCACAAATATTATCATTACTTCCATAAAATTTGTAAAGCCATGCGGAACCAAAGATTTTTTATATGCATTAGCAGCAATCTTAAAAGCTATTATTAATAAGACCGCAACAATCCACAAGAACACAACGTGCTTAGTGATTGAAATATCCAGCCCGAAAAGTGAAATATGCGGTAATGGAATTGACCCGAATGGAGCAAAGTCAAACTCATGCGAATCAAGGACATGATGCATTATCCAGTCAGATTCGCCACCGCTATTTATTTTGGACGAAATAAGTGTATCTTGTACAGATTCGCTTACAGAAAATATCATAAAATTTAGGTAAAATTATTTTCTTAGTTTTTGATCTTCTTTATGAAAATACTTGATTTCAATGAAAATACTCAAACTATATAAAATCAAGAATACAAATATAAAAGCATATTTATCAATTTCCAAGAAAATTAGAGCTATCAAAAAGCCAATTAGTAAAAGAAGAACTCGAACTCCCATTCCGCCTAAATTTAACATCATAAAAACTTGATTTGAGCGATTAATCGAAAGAAAGTAAAGTAATAGTGCAGCCGACAAATTAAATAAATTTAGCAATAGAGCAGCAATAATTGATATAAAAGTTGTCTGATCAACAACAGAAGTTAATTTTAGAATTAAAATTATTATAATTAATGGGATATAAATAAAAATAATAGTTCTAATTATCTTTTTCACCTTGCTGTTTTTTATTTAAATTTAAAGTAGTTCTGATAACATTGTAAATGCCTGCAAAACCACCAAACATTGAAAAAGATATTGTTAACCATGGCTCGGTACCAAAATACTGATCGAGCCATCTGCCAAAAAAAAACATTAGAACTATTGTTGCAGCTAGTTGTGTTCCTAACCCAAGATAGGGACCAATATCTCTATACGTTTTATTTAGATCAGCTTTCTTCTTCTGCTGGTTCTTCTTCTTCTGGTTCTGGTTCATTATTATAACTGCTGCCGTAATCAACAGAAGTATTGTTGCTGTTCATCTTGCTCTTACCGTCAAAGATTGAGCCCTCGTTAACCACTAGTATTCTGGCTGTCAGATCTCCTATCAACCTCGAAGTTGATTCCAAAACTATTTTCTCCGATGCTTCAACAATACCGTCAACTTTTCCGCTGATTGTAATATTTGTTGCTTTAATATTTCCCTTAACTATACTTTTATCACCAAGTGTAAGGTTGCCATTTATTATTATATCCCCAGTGAAGTCACCATCAATACGGACATTACCTTCACTAGTTAATTTTCCCTCGAACTTTAAACCATTACTGAGAATACTGATCTCTTGGTCGTAATTTTTTCCCATTTTTTCTCCCTTAATTAATTATTAATTTTTCCGGATCAATTGGCTTTGCGTTTTTCCAAATTTCAAAATGAAGATGAGCACCGGTAGTATTTATCCCAGTATTACCGCTTAAGGCAATTGTTTCACCCTGAATTACATGGTCGCGAGCAGTTTTTAACAAAGCTGAACAGTGTTTGTAAAATGAAAGATAATTATTAGCATGCTCAATAATCATTACATATCCGTTTTTTGTTGTATAATCAGCAAAAATCACCGTTCCACTAGCTGCCGCAACTACAGGTGTACCTTCCTTTACAGAAAAATCCATTCCAATATGTCCTTTATCGGGAGCAAATTTCTTGCCAATTATTCCTTCAATTGGTTTGATAAAATATACCTCGTTTTTTTTCTGCTCATCAAACGATTCAAAGAATTTTTCAACTACATAAAATATAGAACCACCTGCAGGAATTCTATTACCTTTCGATTTTCTCAGTGAATCATATATCGCCGCTGTTGAATCCAATGAATCCGTTTTAGCCAATGTTAATGCATAATTCAACCGTTTATCTATCTTTGCAATCTTATTTAATTCTCTTGTAAGTAATATTACTTTACTCTCCAAGTCTTTTATTCTTTCTGACTGAAGCTGTAATTTCTCCTGCTCAAAAGTTAGAACAATTTGTTTTGCCGGAGTAAATGTTAAAACCAATGTAACTAAGGCAGCAATTATCACAATAAATATCAGTATATAAGTAGTAAGTTCAAAAAAACTGATTTTATATCTCTTCGTATCCTGAGTAGGAAAACTTGGAGTAATATAGAAGGAAGATTTTTTTAAGTTCTCAAAATTAAATATACTCATATTAGTTCTTTTATATTCCAACTAAAAAAGAAGAAGTTAATGTTTCTATTTTCTAGACCCAAATATAATAAATAAGTTTGATTAGGTTACTGATATTTCCAAATATTATGCATCCATAACCATTGTTCAGGGGTCTCTCTTACTGTTTCTTCTAATATTGTCATATATCGCTGATTTAACTCTTGGATCGCTTCAGAATTATTTTCAGGAAGATTATCAAAACTCATTTCAGTTATCTTGATTCTATATTTACCTACAGAATTTCTGATAAAGAAGGAAACGAATACAGGAACTTTCCTTTTTAAGGCTAATACAGCAAACCCTTGAAAAGTCATAGTCGGCTGATTAAAATAATTCACCATTACTCCATCCTTTGGTCCACGTTGATCACCGACTATTGCAATAGTACCGCCTCCGGCTAATGTCTTATACAACTCCTTAACCGAAACGCCAAGTGTGATTTCTTTATTCTCAAATCTTTCGCGCAGTTTTGTCATCCAATCTGCTACATAAGGGTTTCTCTGTTTTTTAACAAGTACATACAAAGATATATCGACAACTAAACCGCCATAAAGTGCAGCAAGTTCCCAATTCCCAAAGTGACCGGTTAAGAAAATTGTTCCTCTATTCTCGTAGATACGTTTTTTGGCTATATCCAGATTGCCTTCTTCTACCATGCCAATAATTTCATCCTTAGAAGCTCTGGATAATATAAGTAATTCCATAAATGTAACTGTAATACAATAGTAATTCTTTCTGGCGAGTTTTTTAATTTCACCTGTCGACTTATCGGGGAAAGCTTTGGTTAGATTTTTTATAACCATTTCTTTTCTTATTGGAATAAAATAGAAAAATAACCCGGATATTATCCGTGCTAAGATTGGAACTCTTTTAATTCCGAAAAAATTAATAATGTTATCTAAAAATTTCCAGAAAAGAAATTCTAATTTATTTTTATCCATCACGATTTAATTAACAGTGATTCTGCGGCGCCAGTTGTCATCACGCAACTCGCCGCGCTTTGTTGAATGTAAAAGCTCATAGTCATTATAACCGGTAATATCACCAAACACAAATTCTACTCCGCCTTCAATACTGTTATACCTCCAAATCTCATGAGGTTTAGTGTCGTAGTCGTTCGGATAATAATCCACTTCATCCGGCTCTCCGTATATTAGATAGATTCTACCTCTGTCAGTCTTTACTCCTCTTTTGTTAAAAGCTTTATACCTTGCTTCAACAAAGGCAACACGATCCATATACTCTTCTTTAAATTCATTTCTAGGAGTATCAGGCTCCATGTCTCTTGCTTTCCAAAATTTGAATAGAAATTCCCTTTTAGAATCAAGAGTTTTTAACCTTGCATAAGTATCTTTATCTTGTTTGGTTGCAATCGGTCCGCAGACTTCAAATAGTTCATCACACTCTTCTTCACTGTAAATTCCGTACTCGCTGCTTTTCATATCCGTATTACTTAGAACCGTCATCTCCGAAACAGGTTTGACCGATGGATTAATTAGATAAAATCTTTTCGAAGATGCAATTCCAACATTTAAGGAATCCTGAAAAAGACTTAACCGCAACGTATAAGAACCGGTTGGATATTTCCTTAAATTAAAAACACCTGCTTCCACAATTGAATTATTGCTTTGAGCGACAGATTTTTTCTTTGACTCAAGTGTATTTCCATAATTATCCAATAATTGCTGAACTAGAATAAGTTCACTACCGGGAATTGTATGAAGGTTTACATCATATAACTCGGAATAATAAAACAGAACCGGCATTGCTTCTGTATAAATGTCGAGAGGATTTGGATAGACTTCCATAGTGTTCTTATAAAAAATTGATTTCGCATTTTTACTATCAGTTATTATTCTTGAAGCAAGTTGAATATCGCTGATAGAATATATATTTGTGGGAAATTTATTTATTGAGATGTGCTCTTTATATGTTATAATTTTTGATGTATCGGCAATATCTAAAGAACTTATTGTTAATAGATATTTGCCTGGAGGAATGATATAGCCCAAGTTACCGATCAAATTTTTATCCTTGTATAATTCACCTTGGGATGTGTCAATTTCATTTACGGACTTATATCTTTTACTCACAAGTACATTATTGATCAAAGTATCTTCTAATGAAATATCAAGATATGCACCAATAAAAAATTTATTGTCGATTTCGTAGGGAGTTAATTTCCCCTGACCAATAGAATAGTATATCTCCAGATACGTATTTGCTGAATCACATTTAAACCTTGCATAATCAAATTCAAATGAAATTTTGTCTTGTGCTGAAATACCCGCTACGGATAATAGCCAAAAGAGAATTGCCTTTTTCATATAATTTAACACCGTAATAAAATATTTTGAAACATACCAAAAGTTATGAAAATTTTTCTTAACATTTAAGTACTCAATTTTTCCCCAATTTAAAATTTTACATTTCATTATATGTACAGCTAAAAGGTTCAACTTGTTTCAGAATCCATAAAATTTATTCAACTGGAATTATGCAATAGAGTTAAGATAAAAAGTAACTAAACAAGAAATAGATAGTTAGAATAAGGACTTGCCCCGATTTACTCGGTCTTAGCGTTTATACCCCGATGGTTAACTTGCAAATTGTATATTTCTTAGAGGAGCATTTTTGCATCAGTCTTTTCTTAATACAAAATTTCATTATTAAAAAAGAAATTGTTCAGTTAAATATAATATAATAGTCTCTACAGAAAATTATAGATCAATCAGAGAGATAGTATTCTACTGTTGATACAACACGGATCTTTTTAATATGAGGATTATTTTTATCTCTAGGATAAATAGAAAATTGATCTTGATAAGCGCGTTTCATTTTGCCTAATTCACTGTTGGAATCCTCGGCAAGTTCCTGCGCAACTTCTCTTGCTTTAGTTATTACTTCTTGAATCATTTCTGGTTTCACCGAGTTAAGCTTTGAGAAAATAAATTCCGTTCTGTTATCGTAACCATTACCAGAAAATACAATTCCTTTTTTTCCAAGACTTGAGAGTTTATTCATTAATGAACGTATCAAGTCAACCTTTTTAAATAAACCGTTACTGTTTGTCTTGAAGTAAAACTAAACTGCGATGGATTGTTACCTACATAATTCTATGCCGATTTATCAAGTATTGAGGCTGGAGACAATGAAATTTCAGATTCTTCAACTCCAGAATTCATAAGAGATTTTTTAATTATGTTTTTACTTTTATCAATTGAGTTGTAAAGTGTTTCAAGATTATTACTTGTCTGGGTAAATTGTATCTGCCAGATAACAATATCAGCAGGATATTCTCTTTCTGATAATCCTTTCACAGTAACACTTCTTTCATACTCTTTAAATTTAAAAAGACCATTTCTGAGTAGAAGTCCGAAAACCAACATCTCTAAAAAGAAAAATATTTCAAGTGCTATATAATTGTTTTTATTATTCATTAATCTTTAAATGGATAAAACTATAACAATA
Source organism: Chlorobiota bacterium (assembly GCA_013151565.1). GTDB lineage: Bacteria > Bacteroidota > Ignavibacteria > Ignavibacteriales > Melioribacteraceae > SZUA-22. The sequence goes on along the minus strand of JAADIB010000038.1, from coordinate 14,525 downwards.
CTGCCGTTTAAAATTGTTTTTCGAAGTTAGAATTCATAATAAAAAAGGTGTCTAAAATAGACACCTTAATTATTTTCATAATATCAAATTATGATTTAGTGAAAACCGAGGATCAGCGTGAATACATGATTATCTGCTGGGAAATCCTCAACATTACGGTATGCATAATCGAACATAAGATCAAAAGAATCAGCAATGTTGAAATTAATGCCAGCTCCAACTGCCCAATTATAAATTGCAGTACTCGAATTCTCTGTCAAGAAGTTATATCCGCCTCGCAGAGATAGAACATTCAAGAATTGAAACTCAAGACCAAGCTTAAGCTCATTTTCAATAGTGTTGTTATTTCTAAAAACACCAGCAATAGATAATCTGTTTTCTTCGGTAAATTCAAATGTATACCCCATACTCAGATCGAAGTAGCTAGGTATTTGAAAAGATTCTGTGTCAACTTCGTAAACACCTAAACCGCTACCAAGCGCTGAAGAAGGTACTTCAGTTTTTACTTTAAGATCTTCACCAGTGTATCTCATATTTCCACCGATATTTTTCACTGAAACGCCAAGTGAAAAATTAGGTGCAAAACGATATTGAACACCAAAATCAATTGCAAAGCCGCTTGCACCAGTGTTCATAATAGTTTCGTTAATCAAGCTTAAACTAGCGCCGGCTGATACTCTATCTGTAATCATCGTGGAATAGGTAAAACCTAACACAAAATAATTTGGTGAGAAAGTTTGACCAGTGCCGTCAGGATTTTGATTTGTTGTTACCGGAATATCACCAAAATCAATACCTTTGTACGTTAATCCTATGGAACCAATACCCAATTTAGTCGCAATAGCGAAATATGAAATGTTTATATCCGCAATATACTGCATCATGTTAAACATTGCTTCGGTTCCCTTCATTCTATCTAAACCACCAGGATTGTAGTAGATCGATTCAACACCGGTAAAATGTGAGTTAAACGCACCTACCGTTGCTATCGATCTAGCACCTACAGGAATGAGCAATTGTTCAGCTCCCGCAGTACCTTTACGAGCTGCGTCTCCGGCAAACACAGTCACAGAAAAGATTAGTATTATAAATACTGTTAATAGCTTTTTCATTATATTCTCCAATTTTTAAACATAATTTTAACTTAAAGGTGATGATTTAATCATCACCTATAATCAACTAATTAATAATTTTGAAGTTGTTTTTGAGGCATTATTATCGCTAATTTTAATACTTTATCCCCAAATTCTGGATTACTAATTAGAGCTATATACATACCGGAGGCAACTCTTAGTTCGGACTCGTTTTCAAGATTCCACCTCAAGATTGATGAAGCATCGTCTTTCTCCAAAGTTCTAACTAATACCCCACTAATTGTGTAGAGTTTAATTGTTACTTTATCTGGTAAATTGTTAAATGTGACGTAAGGTTCATCGAATTTTCCACCAGTATAACTTACGCCTTCATTTATACCGAACAACGGGTTTGGAAATACGTTTACTTTATCCCAATTTGATTGAGCATCCTTTTTAGTAATTCCTGTTTCAACAGTATACTGATACTTATCACGATCAGTTAGGAATACTCCGGGAAAGAGCATGTATGTGCCGGTTGGAGTAAAAGCATCTCGTGGCATATCGGTTTCAAATCCGCATACATACATTGCATCGAACCAAGCAGACTTAGCAACAGCTTTTAAAGAATCATAATTCCCAGTAAAATCAGCTGGTTTATCCATCTTATAACCGGTCGCAATGTCAGCCCATAACCTGCCTGATTGTGAACTTATGTAAGGTAAGTTAACAGTACCTGTAGGATCATAGGGTGCTTTGAATACGACTATGTATTCCTTACTCTTACTAAGTTGGCTACCCGGATACCAAACACCATCCGGCATTCCAAGAGAATCGGCAGCATTAGCAGTTTCGGTAAATCCGACAGCAAGTTGTCGTTCTTCACCAGAAGGTAATACCTCAAAAGCAGAAAACGGAACTTCTACAAAAGAGGAATCCTTAGACCCGGTATTATCACCGAGTGGATACCTTCCTGTTGCTCTTCTTACATATCTATGAGCAAAGGAACTGTTTTCAGCACCAAAACGAATTTCTACCGGTCTAAGATCTCCAACACTAATTGCTGACGATGTTTTAGAAGTTACCGGTAATATTGAAGGTTTGGAGACGTCATTTCCTACGTAGAAACCACCTGTTATACTATCATCTTGAGGTAAAAACCATTGATTTCCTTTAAATTCAGTTTTACCAACACCAGGCTCAATCCACGGAACAGTTACAGTTACACCGTCGACCAAATTGTTTATTTGATATGTGTAAAAATCATCGTAGAAAAATGGATTATTATCAAAATCTGTATCGCTGAACAGATATTTTTTAGATGAATCTACTAATATAGTATCCCTATCTACATCTTTTATATAATAATATAGAACATAAGGAATACTTAAACTATCTCGGAAGAATCCAACCTCATATTTATGATTCGTGATCTTTTCTTTATCCTGTACAGAATAAGTCACTTCCGCTTCAGCTTCACCTGACACATGTTCAGTTGGCACTCCAGAGTAGAATGGTTCATTCTGAGAATCACCGGTTAATATTCCATCATTTCCTTTATCATCGTTAATGATAAGCGGAATATTCGAAATTGATCCCAAAGTAGCCGTCCCAGGTATCAGGTAGGTACCCAATGCATCAAACTTAACTATTTCATCATAATTAAGCGCTGTAGAAACAATTGATATGAAATAAGGTCTATTCTTCTCAAGAAACTTTCCTGTAAAAGGATCTTTCTTTATTATAAGACTAATTCTGCCTTTATCTTTATCAAAATAAATAGATGAATCAAGTTGTATTCCCCCAGTTGGATAAATGATCGTTCTTTCATCATTAACGGGGTTTTCATAAATAACACTATTGATATCATTTTTAATATCATACCTAGCTATTATTTGAGAATTCGCCTTTCCACCTTCAATATCTGATGTAGAATTCCTATTATACATTTTAACTTCATACCATTCAAAATGCATATCGTAACCAACCCCAACTGCTTCATACTGAGTTGATGGGTAGGTTTCCCAAATAAGTTCAATAGTATTATCATTTGCTTTAATTACTGGTGTAACTTGAGGCGGTGCAGCTGGTACGTTAAAATTATTCTGGAAGACAAATTGTGCTGCACGGTCAATTTTTTTAGCTTCTTTAACGGAAGCAATAGCAGAAGTACTTCTACCCACTACATAAGCAACTACTACATCAACCGCTTTACCTTTTTCCAATTTAAATGGACCGGTATTTGACATTTGCCTCTGATCATATGGAGATGTATGTATCCATCCTGTCTGGGAAACCGGATCTCCTGAATAGATATATCGAGTATCAACTTGCGCGCAATCTCCTGTAAATACCGTTCCAAATTCCCAGTTACAAGCATCAATCTTTTCACCCTGCTGATTAAATCCCTCCAAATAGTTTCTTGCCTGTACTTCATTATCAGGGTCGCCTTGAGTAGGGTGACTTTGAATGTAATAAGTAAATGAAGTAAGCCCAAGATTCTTAGCCCCCCATATTGTATCAACGCCTAAAATAGGTCCCATAGTATTTAGAGCAAAGTCATTTGGATCACCCGTTGGTTCCCATGGTCCCTGGAAAAAGTCTATGAGAAAACAAGGAGGAGTGCTTCCGAAAACACCATCAGAGCCGTCATTATAGGTATAGCCGGCATTCAAAGTTGTATCTGACCCTACTAAATCATCAAGCGCATCACCGATATCAGCGTCTGCCCAAACACCAAAATATACTGAATCCTGAACATCGGAAACAAGCCCGGTATTCAATATTGAATATCTTATGAACATGATCTTACCAAGATCTCCCGCAGTTGCGTAAGCCCAAACTGTTTGCCTGATTTCAATACCCTGAGGGTCAACATTAGTAAAGGTCCTATCAGAGGAACTAACGGCATCATTATAAACACACCATGCTGTCTCATCACCTAAAATATCAGGAGAATCTTCATCCGGGTCCCATTGACCATTACCGTTTTTATCTACGGGGTTATATTCACCATCACCGTCACCGTCGTAAAAATATGCTCCGCCTTTTACAGCTTCACCCCAAGCAACCCAAGAATCTCCAAACGGTTCATCCTTGGCTTTAACAACAAATATTCCGGAGTAAGTAGGATCGGTAACCTGCTCATTATCCGCATCATCCCATGCCGCATTACCCGGCAGATAATCACTGGTTCTTGATGATGTTGCCATAGCGTTCGACCACATTATACCCTTATCATTCACTCCACTCATGTAAAATCCCGAGGAATAAAGAAAATTAAGACCATTTATCCTACCCTGTGATTTATAAGGTTCTACAACAACATCTGCAATAACACCTTTGCTATTCATAGGCATGGCAATATCATTTATAAACATATAGTAGGAATCACCAACACTAAAGGGATTACTATATGTTTTGCCAAGTCTTTGATCTTGGCTATTCTGCTTTTTCTTTGTAGAATTAGCAGTAAAGCCGAACAGAAGAAATGTACTCAAAAGTATCATTACGGCTTTAGTTAAGTTATTTTTCTTTAATTTCATATTTATACCCATCTCTAATTAGAAATATTTCAACAATTAAAGTGAAGTAAAGTTTACTTTTAGACCTAATCTAATTAATCTGGGAGTACCAAAATTAGCAGGGTCTCTTTCTAAACTCTTATAATCTTCAGTCCACTTATTGCCATTTTGAGCTGATAAAATTTTACCATTTTCTGTACTTAAGTAATCAGTAGTATAAGCAGAACCGGTAGATCTCCAAACTTGAACTTCATTTAGATTATTAAATAAATTTTCTATCCATACATATGGAGTGATCAAAGTAGATTTTCCTAATGAGAAAGATTTTTCCAATTTAAAATCAACTCTGAAAGTACCAGGTCCGTAAGAAGAATTAACATATCCTTTTGTGTTACCCCAGTTAGTAAAGTTATCAAGTAAATTTTGAGTTTCTAAAGGAGTAAAAGGACGTCCGCTTGCGAATGAGATCAAGAAATTTGCACCAATCATTTCAGCCCATCCTAAATCACCTTTGGGTACATAAAAATCTATTATCAAAATTCCAGTATGCCTCTGATCAAAATCTAAAGGTGCAATAACTTTAGGAACCTCACCATTTTCATTTCTGAAAGCTGCGACATAAGAAGAGTTAGTAGAAGAACCTGTACCTTCTGAAATTGAGAATGTATAATCAAGAGATAATGACACATAACTGACTCTAGCAACATCTACAGAAAATGCGAATCCTTTGATAGTACCAAAGTCCTGGTTAGTTGGTGTGTAATATTGGAATCTCTCACCTCCAACTTCTTTATAATAGTTCTGAACACCTTGATTTGCAAGTCCTTGTGTATTCTTGTAGAATGCTGTAATATTTAATGCAGCAACAGTTCCAAGTACTTGTCTGAACCCAACTTCATAAGATGTAGTTATTTCACTTTCAATATATCCAGTAGCTAATCTAAACATTGAATCATTTATTAATATATCTAATCTTCTTTGAAAAGGATAAAGATCAATTAATCTTGGCTCTTGCACAAATTTACCATACTGTGCATGAAATACAGTAGATTCAGTTACAGGGAATCCAAGTCCGATTCTAGGAGAAACGTGAAACTCTGTAGGTTTTTTCTTGAAATCGCCCGGGTCAAAATCAGTAGGATCACTACCACCATTAAATGGGTTTTCAGGATCCTTGATAATATTCGCTTGCGAGTCAAAATAATCAAACCTAAGACCGAGATTAAGTACAATATCTTCCAGCTCAAAACGATCTTGAACATAAGCATAACCTAAAATAGGATGCTGAGGAGCAAGAATTGGTGCAGATTTATCATCAAACTTCTCACCATAAAGATCAAACCCGTATCTTGTAGGATTTTCTCTTGTATATCTTTGTTCTCTTGTTTTGGCTGGGATATAAGTTGTATCGTTGCTCCAATAGCCGGCATTGTTCTTAGCTAAGGAAACAGGCGACATTGAGTAATATCTTTGTGTACCATATGTACCGCCAAGCCCGGCTTCAAACAAATGCTTGCCTACCTGCGAAGTAAAGTTAAAGTCGCCGGTAAATTTACTATTATCAATTTTTCTATAGTAATCATCAACCCAACCTTCAGCATTAAAAATACCATCAGCATCTCTAGCTAATCCTGCTTGGTCAGCTTGTCTTGGTATAAACTTATTATAAACAGTATCACCGTATGCTTCAACATTATCAAAGAAAACACCGTCCCCTTCTTCCTGAGAATATCTTTGATATCCAACTATTAAGTTCCAGAAAGATGATGAACCAATATTCTGTGATAATTTTGCATTGAGTGAAATGTTATCTTTTAACCGTTTAGCATTATGAACCGAATTATTCTTTGCATAATTGTAATCAAACAGCCTTGAATTCCAATCGTTATAATTACCGCCAATTTGTAAGTTGAATCCAGCGCCTAAATTAAAGTAAGTTCGTCCTGAAAATCTCCAAACTGCATCGGTATTATTTTCTTTTATATCAGAATGATATCCAATAGAGTTAAAAGTTATTCCATTAGAAACAGGCTCGCCATCCTGATACCAGCCTCTTTCACCGGATAAGAAAAATGTAATATCTTTATTTCCGGGTATTATTGGTCCGCCTACAGCTAATGTATATAAATTATATCCGTAAGGATCTGTATATGAAGAGGATAATGCATCCCCATAAATTGTATATTTTGGTGAACCGGATTTAGTTGTTACATTAACAATACCAGATTGAGCTTGTCCATATTTAGCTTCGTAACCGCCAACCTGGAATGAAATCTGATCGATGGCGATATTACTTACCTGCGATTGATTGGTTCCATACATCAGATCATTTTGAACAACACCGTCAATAACATAAACAACTTCGTTACCTCTACCACCACGTACGTTGATGGTTGCATTGCCTGCAGCACCACCAGAACCATCTTGTTTAACAACTCCGGCTTGTAAAGAAGCAAAATTTTCAACACCTCTTACAGGTAATCTGGCAATTGTTTCTGCGTCAACTACTGCTACTGTATTAGTAGATTTCGCTTCAAAAAACTTTTTGTCTGTTACAACGACCTCCTCCATGGCAATTCCCGGAGATAGACTTTCGTTCAATTCGTAGGTAATGCCACCAACAATTCTAACATCTTGTACAACTTTAGAACTGTAACCAACAAAACTTATCTGAACATCATACGTTCCCGGCGAAATATTCAATATAAAATAATTTCCGTCGATATCGCATGCTGCCCCAAGTGAAGTATTCAATATTACTACGTTTGCACCTATTAAGGGTTCTCCTGTATCAGCATCAACAACCCTTCCCGCTAACTTACCAGTTCCAACTTGCGCAAAAAGAGTTGAAGATACAAGAACAGTAATAAACAGAAATATTGAAAAAGTAAAAAACTTTTTCATATCTACTCCAAATTTTATTTGATAAAATAATTAAATACTTTATTTATAAACGAGCAGACTTAAACACCAGGTTATTTAAACCTGAAATATAAGCAGCAGTTTCTCCTTTTTTCAGGAGAAACTGCTTAAGCTCAGTAAGTAAATAAAATTACTTAATAAGAATCATTTTTCTTGTGCTAGCAAATTGTCCAGCTTTTATTGTATAGAAGTATACACCAGATGACAAATTAGACGCATCAAAGTCAACTTCATAGTTACCTGGAGCCTGCTGTGAATTAACTAACTGAGCAACTTCTTGTCCCAACATATTATATACTTTTAGAGATACTTTAGATATTTCCGGAATCGAATATCTGATAACAGTTGATGGATTGAAAGGATTAGGATAATTTTGAGAAATTTCAAAATTCTTAGGTTGATTTCCACCAATCTCTCTTACTGAATTAATTAATCCCCACCAATCAAGAATTTGATAATGTGGAGCTTCTGTCATAGCAGAATACCATACGTATGGATTTTTGGAATCTAACGACAATACATCATAAGCTATGAAAGCAATTTTATTACCTGCAGGTAAGGTTCTATGAATAGCAACATTACGTTTGGTACCGTCACTTCCATATCCATATACGTCAACTTCAGTATCGTCAGTAACATCAACGCCATCTAAGAAATTGTAACCACCAATTTCGTAAGCAGGATCATACCACAATGTATCGTTAGGTGAATTCGCATTAAATGCTACGAAAAGTGAATCACCTAATTGAGGACCCTCAATAGTTTCAAGCATAGAAGGTAACTGATATGAAGGATCTGGTAAATTGATATCATTATACTCATAAGTAATACCTAATACATCATATACAAATTCACCCGCAACGTGAGGTCCATCAGTCCAGTTTGACCAAACTCCTAAGTATTCATCACCTAATAAAGCATAATTTCTACTTGGATCTCCATTTAACCACTCTGTAATTAATGAATCGTGATTAAATGAAGGACCGTTATTATTTGCTGTTAATTCAATAATGTTTTGATAATGAGAGAATAAATCTGCACTTCCCATACCAAATTGCCATGTATCATGCGGGAAAGCAGCATATCCGAAATAATATGCAAGATAGTTTACCGGACCATTGACTAATAATAATGTTGGAAATTCCGGTTTAAATACGTTAAAGTCTTTCATTTCACGTACTGTAACGCCGCCTTCAACATCAGTTGCTTGTATCTTATAAGAAATATTTGCACCTGGAGCCTGAGCCGGAATATCACCGGAAAATACATCGCCGCCAATATTAGTCATTGCTACATCAGAATAATTTCCACCATCAATAGCATACTGAAGTAATACTTCTGCAACGCCTGCATTACCGCCACTAGGGTTGTCATCAGTAACTGTAGCTTTAATAGTAAAAGGACCAACATCCAATCCGCTTAAAAGCTGAGTAGGATCTGTAATAACCGGAGGTCTGTCACCTGTTAAATCAGCAACTACAGCAAAGTTCCAAGTATATTTTCTTGCCCACCAGCCAGGTTGGTCTGCTGACAATCTGCCGGCTTCATAGTATTTCCAGCCTGGGAAACCTATGCTGTTATCGGAAAAGAATCCTATTCTATCCGGTGTGTCAGGATCATCCCATGCTGTACCGTCATTAGTAAGTACAACAGCAAAAACTTCACCTCTGAGTACGGTTGGTTCACTTCCTAACAGGCTCATCTCAACCCAATGATAAGAATTTTTTGATGCGTCTACTGCATCAATTGTTACAGGATAACCAACTCCGAAATCTGACCAAAGATCGTAATCCCAAGTATTATCATCGGGATTTGCATTGTCTGCCCAAGGAGGTAGCATGTGAGTTGAATCGCCAACTACCCAAGGAGCAGTAGCATCATCACCAAACGGATCAGATTCATTCATACCGTCACCAACTGAAGGATAATATCCTTGATAAAGAGGTGCGGCAATAGTTTTTAATTGCTCTGGAGTCCAGTTTAATTTCATTAAACGAACACTAACAGAACTATTATTAGCATTACCGGAAATATCAGACACACTAAAACCAGCTGCTTTAATTGTAAGATCTGCCGGAGCTACGAACCACATTAATTCAACGTCCTGTCCGTCGAATACGAAATTAACATTAAAAGCACCGCCAGCCATCTTAGGATAAGTTATTGTATCAATAGTTCCTACTGCATTAATATTTAGAGGAGCAGCAAAATGGAAGTTATTTACTTCTTTGTTCCCAAATTTTATGCTGGTTTTTTGTAAAGCGTCTTTTACAGGAACCTTACTATCTAAGGTTTTGAAGATGCCTCCACCCGGTTTTAGCACAATTCTTTTAGAAGCAGAAGTTTGTGCCATAATTAAAGTACTTGCTAATACAAGCACAAGTGAGATTGTAAATAGTTTTTTAAACATAGGTTTCTCCCAGTTTATTTGATAAATAGTGAATTAATTGGTGTTAAAAATTTTGAACTTTTTGTTTTTAGATTCGTCATAAGATTTTGTAGTAGTAAAAATGTTTTCAGATTTTACTCATTTCTATTTAATAAAATCGTTATCTAAACGAAAATACTATAATACTATCTATTAGTCAAGTAAGATTTCAAAGAACATTAATAATGTTTTTAATACTTATTTACATTACTTGATAAACAAAATAATATATCATTATTTTTTTGTCAAGGGATTATTTTATCACAACAAATGCTTTAATTTTTAATAATTTCAATACAAACTAAAGTTTTCATTTTGCGTCTATTATTTAATATTCATTAAAGTGAATAAATATCCATTTTTTTGAAATCCGTTAATATTATTTTTTTTACGATACCTTGATTCCCTAGTATTGGTAATACCCTCATCAACATCAAAGTAAAATAAGATATATCACAAAAAGCAATAATGAATAATTATTACAAAACTGCTTCTAATTTATCAACGAAAACCGTTTTAGGAAGAGCGCCAATGATTGTATCGACGACTTCTCCGTTTTTAATTATTAGAACTGTGGGAATACTTCTCACTCCATATTTGATTGCAGTTTGCTGATTTACGTCAACATCTAATTTCCCAACTTTAACTCTGCCGTCATATTCTTGAGCTAATTCTTCCATTATCGGGGCAATCATTCTGCAAGGCGCACACCAAGCAGCCCAAAAATCTATGATCACTGGTATATCAGATTGAAGCACATCCGTCTCAAAATTCCCATCTGTAATTTCAATAGGTTTCATATAAATATATCTCCGTGTTTTATTTTTAAGTTCTTATTTAATAGGTCTGCAAATAGTTTCACCGGTGTAATTTACAATATACTCTCCACCGTCCACTTGGATTACATTACCGGAAATCCAATCCGCCTTTTCGTCGCAGAGCATTACAATTGCCTTAGCAACATCTAATGCAATTGTTAGTCTGCCGCCGGGATTTTTTTCTCTTGCCGTGTTCATCATAAGATCGTTCCCGGGAATCTTTCTTAACGCCGGCGTATCTGTTACACCCGCCATAATAGCATTTGCAGTAACTCCCATGAAACCTAATTCAACAGCTAGCTGTCTAATATGAGATTCTAAAGAAGCCTTCGCTGCCGAAACAACTCCGTATGATGGGAAGACCGTTTGTGAACCTGCACTGGTTAAAGCAAAAATTCTTCCCTTCTTTGCAAGCAAATCTCTTTGGATCAATCCTTGAGTCCAATATACAAGTGAATGAGCCATTACATCAAGAGTCATTTCCATTTGGGCTTTGGTAACACAATCTGTGGGGTTTTTGGCTAGGAAGGGTTTTAATGCACCGAAAGCAAGTGAATGAATTAGAACGTTTATATGAGGATGTTCTTTTGTAGCAAATCTTTCTTTAATTTCATCCAGTGTATCATTTCTTTTTAGCTGGTCAGCAGCATTCATATTAAAAAATACTGCTCTCTGCCCGGTTCTTTCTATCTTTCTTTTGATGCTGTTAACTGCTGGCATCGTAACTTGTCTATCTAAGTGTACACCAAGAATATTGTACCCAGCTTTAGCCAACTCAACTGCTGAAGCCCCGCCAAACCCGCTTGACGCCCCTAATATCAAAGCCCATTTTTTAACCATAATTTCCTCTCATTTCTAAAAATTAAGTTACCAAACTTAAGAAATATGATACGCTAAATCAATTATAATCAAGTTAGATACCTAAGCTCATTTTCCCCTAATAATTTCATTAATTTCTTGACTGCATCGGCTTCGAGTTTAATTTTCTGATTAAGATAAAAGTCTCGTTTACCGCCGTTTGTTTTAACACTTAAGTAAACCGGTATATCCCCAATATGTTCTTCCAATATTTCTTTGATCTTCTTGACCGTCTCATTATCATGTTTTTTATCATCAGTATAAAGAAGCAGTTTGGTCGTAAATTTTTCTCTTACTTCATCAAGAGGATAAGATTCATCAACATGCAGTTTGATTGCATCGCCGCTGCTTTCAACTTTACCTTTTACCATAACTGTTGATTCTGTTTTGATGCACGTACCGAATTCTTCGTAATTCTTAGAAAACATAAGACACTCGCATGAGCCTGTAAGATCATCAAGTTTGAAGAAAGCCATTGTTCGTCCCGAGCGATCGATTTTCGTACGCATATCTGTAACAACCCCAACAGCTACAACAAATTCTTTACTGCCGAACGTGTCTGGTTCACCCAGATGTACAGTAGCAAATGATCTATACTCCAATTCAAACTTTCGCAGGGGATGATCGGAAAGATAGAATCCAAGCGTTTCCCTTTCCTTTGCCAGCAGCACACCAAAATCCCATGGCGGCAGATCCGGCAAGTCCGGTTCAATAATTTCAAGAGATTCATCAGTACCTCCGAAAAGACTATTACTCATCGATTCCTTTGCACTCTGATATTTTGATCCATAGTTCAAAGCATCTTCTATTGCAGCAAAGTTCTGCGCACGGGTACCTTTTATTGAATCAAAACCACCGGCAAGTACTAAGCCTTCAAGAACTCTTTTGTTCACAACTCTTGTATCAACATTAGCACAGAGGTCATAGATTGATGTGAAATCACGACCTAATTTTTCACGAGCGCTTTTCAGTTCTTCAACTGCATTAGGTCCGACATTCTTGATCGCACTCATTCCGAAAATGATCTTACCATCTTCAACATTAAAAAACACTGACGGTTTATTAACATTAGGAGGAAGAACCTGCACATGCATTTTTCTGCACTCGTCAAGTAAAAGCGTAACCTTAGTAGTATTGCCAAATTCGTTAGTAAGGTTAGCCGCTAAAAATTCCGGCAGATAATTAGCTTTTAAATACGCTGTTTGATAAGCAACATAACTATAAGCAACTGCATGACTTTTATTGAATCCGTAATTAGCAAATTTATCAATATGAACGAAAATATCCTCGGCAACTTTTTCGGGGATGTTATTCTTAACTGCTCCTTCGATAAACTTTTTCTTCTGCTGCGCCATAGCTTCAAGATTTTTCTTACCCATTGCTCGCCTAAGAAGATCAGCTTCTGCGAGGGACATTCCCCCGACCTTGTTCGCTATCTGGATTACCTGTTCCTGGTAAACAATAATCCCGTATGTCTCTTTAAGAATCGGTTCTAATACGGGGTGAAGATATTTTACTTGCTTTCTTCCATGACTTCTATCAATAAATTCACCGATAAATTCCATTGGTCCCGGACGATAAAGTGCATTCATCGCAGAGAGATCTTGAATACTCTGCGGCTTTAAGTTTTTAAGATATTCCCGCATCGCACCGGATTCAAACTGAAATATTCCTGTGGTTTGACCTTTTCCGAAAAGCGCAAATGCTTTTTTATCATCTTCCGGTATCGAATCGATATCAATTTCAATTCCACGGGTTTTCTTTACAAGAGTAATAGTATCCCTGATGATGGTTAAAGTACGCAGCCCGAGAAAGTCCATTTTCAAAATTCCGGCATCATCAAGTTCTTTCATATTGTACTGTGTAACAAATCCGCCGTCGTTGCCAGCGCGTGCTAATGGAACAAAGTTGCTTACATCACCCGGAGTGATAACAACACCCGCCGCATGTTTGGAAGCATTGCGATTCATTCCTTCTAAAATTTTAGCATACTTTATTAATTCGGTAATTTGCGGATCTTTAGAATCTCGAACCCATTTCAATTCATGAACTTCGTTGAGGGCTTTCTCAATTGTATAAACTTTACCAAACTTTGAAGGAATCCATTTCGTTATACTATTAACAGTACTGATGGGAATCTTAAGAACTCTGGCAACATCACGCAGCACCGCTTTTGAAGAGAGTCTGTTAAATGTTACAATCTGTGCAACTGAGTTTTCGCCGTATCGGTCTTTTGTATATTTAATAACATCTTCCCGCTGGTCGTCGGCAAAGTCAACGTCAATATCAGGCATTGATTGACGGGCAGGATTTAAAAATCTCTCGAAAAGAAGATCATACTGCAGAGGATTAACATTGGTAATTCCAAGAGCATAAGCAACTAAACTTCCTGCAGCGCTTCCTCTTCCCGGTCCAACCGGTATCCCGCTTTTTTTAGCAGCGTTTATAAAATCCTGTGTGATAAGAAAGTAGCCGGAATAACCCATAGACTTTATCACACCCAGCTCGTAGTCAAATCGATCTTCAATATTTTTATTGATTGTTTTGAAGCGTTTCTCCAGACCTTCTCTAGCCAATTGCGTAAAATATTCGTCAAGGTCTTTCGCTTTCGAACCTTCCGGGATCGGGAAAATGGGGTAGTGAAACCCTTCGAAGTCGAGACTTACATTACACTTCTCCGCTATCTCCAGTGTGTTTTCTATAGCTCCATCATAGTGTTTAAACAACTGGATCATCTCTTCGGAAGATTTGAAATATACTTGATCTGTTCTATATCTCAATTCCTTATAATCGCTTTCCCCTTTTTTATCGCCGAGCAAAAGCAGAATGTTATGAGCTATTGAATGTTCTTTCTTTATATAGTGAATATCATTTGTGGCGACAAGTTTTATTCCCAATTCCT
>JAADIB010000016.1 GCA_013151565.1 Chlorobiota bacterium | reverse complement strand
TATAAATTCAACCTTTCTGCAATATCATTATAATTAAAATTTTGCATAATTTTTTGACGATTAATTACTTTTTTGTCTAATAAATAAATTAGAATAGCATTACCTAATCCGTTCACAGTAAATATGAGCTTCAAAATATCCAAGCCTTATATAACAATAGTAAATGAATCATATAATTGAATGGAAAAAGATAAGACTAAAATTAAAAAGGCATGAACTGAATTCCACAATAAAATTTCCAGATAGCTGATTAATTTTATTTCGTCAGTCATAATTCCTCTTAATTGTAATTATATTTATCAGTAAATTTGCTTGAAGAATTTATAGTATTCTTTTATAGTTTTATTAAGATCTCAATTTTATATTTTACAAAAGAATTCTTTAGAATGGATATTAAGTAAACTTCTTGGAGAGGAGAAAATCGATGGAAAAAGTTATATTAAAAACAAATTTTGAGGACATTAATTTAGTTAAGCGCGGAAAAGTTAGGGACATCTATGAAATAGATGATAAATATATTCTGGTTTCCAGTGATCGTCTATCAGCGTTTGATGTGATAATGAACGAAGGCATTCCTAAAAAAGGGAAAGTGCTAACAAAGATATCTGAATTTTGGTTTGAATATGTAAAAGATGAAATTGATAATCATCTGATTTCCACGAATGTTAATGAGTATCCGGAAGTTTGTCATAAGTATAAAGATGAACTTGAAGGTAGATCAATGCTTGTAAAAAAGGCTGAATTGATTCCGCTAGAATGTATTGTAAGAGGTTACATTTCCGGTTCGGGTTGGAAAGAATATCAGCAAAAGGGAAGTATATGCGGGATCGAATTACCAAGCGGGTTGGTAGAATCAGAAAAATTGCCGGAACCGATCTTTACACCTTCAACAAAAGCTGAAATTGGTGATCATGACGAAAATATTTCAGAAGAAAAAGCAGTTGAAATAGTAGGTAAAGAAACTTTTGACTTCCTTAAAAAAGTCACGATAAGCATATATAAAAAAGCATACGAGTATGCCTATGAAAGAGGCATAATTTTGGCGGATACGAAAATGGAGTTTGGATATTACAACAGCAAAATAATTCTGATAGATGAGTTATTAACTCCTGACTCTTCCCGCTTTTGGCCCAAAGATGATTACGAAAAAGGACGTGCTCAAGTTAGTTACGACAAACAGTATGTTAGAGATTATCTTCTTTCTGTTAATTTTAACAAGCAGCCACCACCACCAACATTACCGGATGAAGTAATTAAAAACACATCTGATAAATATGTTCAGGCTTTGATAAAATTGACGGGAAAAGATTTAGATTAATGCGACCGGTAAAAATAGAAGTAACAGAAAGTCCATCGCTAAAAATATTATGGAATGATGAAACTGTATCCGAAATTAGTTTGATTGAACTTAGGAAAAATTGTCCATGTGCAGTTTGCGCTACGGAAGAAGAAGGTTTTAGCCATTCCTATAAAGTGTATAGAGGTGATGAAGTTGAAATAGCAGATATATCGGTCGTGGGAAGTTACGCGGTTTCCATCGCATGGAAAGATGGACACAATACCGGTTTGTACGAATTCAAATATTTAAAAGATTTAGCAGAAAAAGAAAAATAAAATATAATTTATGGTTTTACCTAATCAATTAACAGTTTTAAGGATAATACTTACACCGGTATTTTTATTTTTATTTCTCTCCGGCGATCCTTTGCTTATACAAATATCGTTAGCTGTTTATCTTATTGCCGCTATTACAGATTGGTACGACGGATGGCTTGCCCGTAAATTCAATTATATAACTGATTGGGGAAAATTCTTAGATCCATTAGCAGATAAAATTTTGACATCGGCGGCTTTTTTTGCTTTTGTTCATCTGGATATTTTAGAATTATGGATGGTATGGGTAATTGTTATTAGAGATTTTGTGATAACCGGGCTGCGTGCATATGCAGACTTTCAAGGTGTATCGTTTGTTACTTCTAAATCAGCCAAGATAAAAACATTTATTCAAATGGTATTTATCTACTATTTATTGTTCATTTATACGATGCAGAATACACAGTTTTTCTATGAGGGAAATTCAGAAATATTTAATAAAATGTTCGACCAGAATTTAATTTATTATTTGATGCTCTTTATTACATTGTTAACTTTCTATACTGGAGTCGAATACTTTTATACTAATCGGAAAACTATAAAGAGATTATTCAAAATTGAAAATTAATGCATTAGAAAGAACATTAGGTTCAGGTTTTTTCACTGGGTATATCCCATTTGCTTCGGGTACGTTTGGCAGTCTGTTTGCACTTGCAATCTATCTTATACCTGGTTTCGAAAATCCCACAATACTTTTAACATTAATTTCCTTATTTTCAATTATTGGGATTTATGTAGGTAGTAAATTCGAGGAAGTTTACGGAAAAGATCCTGCTCAATGTACTATTGATGAATTTGTCGGGATGTGGATAACTTTACTTTTTGTTCCGAAATATATTTTGTATATAGTATTTGCCTTTGTTATTTGGCGTATTTTAGATATTGTAAAACCTTTTCCTGTAAATATTTTAGAAAAAATTAAAGGTGGCTGGGGGATAATGCTCGATGATATTGTGGCGGGATTATATTCTTTAATTTTAGTTCATATAATTATCTATTTTATTAATTAAAATGATGTGTGCATTATCATGAAAGCAAAAATTATTACGATTGGTGATGAAATACTGATCGGTCAAATTCTGAACACGAATGCGGCGTTTATCGGTGAAAAATTAGTCGAGAACGGGATTGATATAAGTGAATCGGTAGTAATTGGCGATGATGAAGATAGCATTCTCAAAGAGTTTAGAAATGCATTTGAGAATAATGAATTAATAATTGTTACCGGTGGTCTTGGTCCGACACACGATGATCTTACACTTGAATGCATTGTAAAATTTTTCAATACAGAGCTGGTCGAATCGGAAGAAGTACTGAATGATATTAAAAACATTTTTGAGAAACGGGGGAGAAAATTAACACCTTCAAATATTGAGCAGGCAAAAGTTCCAAAGATTGCTGACATAATTAGAAATCATAGCGGCACTGCACCCGGAACATGGATTGAGAAAGACGGGAAAATATTCATATCATTACCTGGTGTTCCATTTGAAATGAAGGAGATGATAACCGGTTATATTATTCCGCGGTTGTCTGAAAAATTATCTGTAGAAAAAAACAAACGAATCATTAAATCACTCTTAACTACCGGAATCCCGGAATCTTTTCTATACGAGAGATTAGGTGATATAGAAGAGCTGCTGCAAGGCAGCGCACTGGCTTTTCTTCCCAGCCAGTTTGGAGTAAGGTTAAGGATTACCGTTATTGGTGAAGATGCTGATGATGCGGAGAACCAGTTGACCAGAATTGAACAGCAGATAAGGGCAAAAGTCGGGCAATACATTTATGGAACCGAGAATGATACTTTGGAAGAAGTGGTTGCAAATCTGCTGATCGATAGAGGGCTGTCAATTGCAGTTGCCGAGTCGTGTACAGGCGGTTTAATAAGTCATAGACTTACGAATGTAAGCGGCAGCAGTAAATATTATGAGAGAGGTTTTATTACATACAGCAACGGTGCAAAAGTTGAACATCTAAAAATTGATGAAGACCTTTTGATGAAGTATGGCGCAGTAAGTCTCGAAGTTGCACGATTGATGGCTGAAGGAGTTAAAGCAGTCAGCGGAACTGATATTGGAATTGCCGCAACCGGTATAATGGGACCTACAGGAGCAACTTTTGACAAACCGGTTGGTTTGGTTTATATCGGTTTTTGTGATTCAAAAATATGTACAGCTAGAGAATTCAGATTTGGCGACGATAGATTATTAAATAAGGACAGAACATCACAGGCAGCGCTTGATATGATCAGAAGAAATCTGCTTGGAATTGAATATGAAGATTAGACTGTTCATTGCTCTTATCCTAAGTGATGAAACATTAGATCATATCAATAATTTTAGGGCAAGCATCTATGCTGATGATGAAAAAACAAGATGGGAAAGTAGAGAGAAACTCCACATAACCCTTAAATTTATTGGCGACGTTGAAGAGGAAGTAATTCCTTTAATATTGGAAGAATTGGAATCGGTTTTAAAAAAGTACAATAAAATTAAAATCAATTTTGCAAAGTTTGGTATCATTAAAAAATACTCGGAACCGAAGATATTATGGCTGGGTCTTCAGCGTTCGGAATTGTTGGAAAAATTACATAATGATATTGATAATGTTTTAGCTGATATTGGTTTTGATAAAGAGAGAAGAAGATTCAAACCGCATTTAACTTTGTTAAGAATTAAAAGAAATGCGGATATAAATAAGTTAGAAATTTTACGTAATTCGGAAATAGATTTTCCCGGAACATTTGCAGAAGAAGTAGCTTTAATTAAAAGTGAACTTCTCCCGAGCGGTTCGGTTTATACGAAAATTGAAAGTTTTAAATTAAAATAGAGGAGGCTTAAATGGCTAATGAGAAAGAGGCAAAATTAAAATTGCTCGAAGACACGATTTATTCAATAGAGAAGACATACGGCAAAGGGACAATAATGAAATTAGGTGACGGTATCATTAACGATATCGAGTCAATATCAACCGGCTCAATTTCTTTGGACCATGCATTGGGAATAGGCGGTGTACCGCGCGGCAGAATTGTTGAAATATATGGACCGGAATCATCCGGTAAAACAACAATATGTTTACATATAATCGCTGAAGCTCAAAAAACCGGCGGCTTAGTTGCTTTTATCGATGCCGAACATGCTATGGATCTGAATTATGCCAAACGACTTCACGTTGATGTTAATAATCTTCTAGTTTCGCAGCCAGACTATGGCGAGCAGGCGCTTGAGATAGTTGACACACTCGTTCGCAGTAATGCACTTGATGTGATCGTGATCGACTCTGTAGCGGCGCTTGTTCCTCGTTCCGAAATTGAAGGTGAAATGGGCGACGCACAAATGGGTGTGCAGGCTCGTTTAATGTCGCAAGCATTGAGGAAAATTACCGGCGCTGTCAGTCGTTCCAAAACATGTGTTATCTTCACAAATCAGCTTAGAAGTAAAATCGGAGTGATGTTCGGAAATCCGGAAACAACAACAGGCGGTAATGCGCTAAAATTTTATGCTTCAGTAAGATTAGATATAAGAAGAATAGCCGCTATAAAGAACGGTCAGGATATTGTTGGGAATAGAACTAAGGTGAAAGTTGTTAAGAGTAAAGTGGCGCCGCCTTTTAAAATTGTTGAATTTGATATTATGTACAACGAAGGTATCAGTAAAGAAGGCGATTTGATTGATCTCGCGGTTGAAAATAATATTATTCAAAAGAGCGGTGCATGGTTCTCTTACGGGGAAGAGCGTTTTAACGGAAGAGAAAAATTCAGAATAAAATTAAGAGAAGATAAAGATCTGTTAAGCCGTATTGAAAAAGATGTAAAAACTGCGCTCGGAATGATTGAAGCCGTTGAGAAAAAACCGGAAGAATCTGAAAAGAAAAAGAAATAATGATCTTAACTTCGGTCAGGAAATTTAGAAATAAGATTGTTCTCCATTTTGATAATTCCGAGACGTTGGAAATTGCTTACGAGGTTTATCTTAATTCGGGTTTGATCAAAGGGGATGAGGTTGATAAGAAGAAACTTGAAAAACTGAAATATGAGAATGAATTCTTCCAAACAAAAAGTTCTGCATATAGATATTTGGGAAATCGTAATCATTCTTCTTTTGAGCTTAGAGTAAAACTGACTAAAAAAGGATATCAAAAATTGATCATCGAAAAGGTGATTAAAGATCTTAGGGCAAAAGGATATATTGATGATCAGAAGTTTACAGAATCCTTTGTTAAGAACAGAATCGAAAAAAGGAAAGAGGGAATTGTAAAAATAAATTCTGAGTTAAAGAAAAAAGGGATTTCCAATGAGATCATCTCTGACGTGATTAATAATTTCACCGATGATCCGATTCATTTTCAAAATGCTCTTCAACTTGCTCGGAAAAAATATCAGTCACTGAAAAATAAAGATCTCGATTTCCAAAAGTTGAAAGGAAGACTTTTCAATTTCCTAAAAGGTAAAGGATATACTACGGAGATCATACTCAAAGTTCTTGATACCGTCCTAGTAAATGAAGGTGAAGACGAATTAGAATATTAAAATTTTGATAACATGAAACATTCATAACTCTTCGAGATACACAAGGAGATGATTATAAAAAACTTTCAAGGTTTTTAAAGTAAATAGGTTAGGAAAAATAATAAATTGAATGAGTAGCGCTAAATTGACCAAGTCACTAAACCTTGAAGGTTTGGAAAATAAAATTTATAAACAGATGAAAAAAAATATTTGAAACCAATTGATTATTATAATATTGAAAGTTTATTGAGAGAAGATGAATTGCTGGTTCGCGATTCTATCCGCTCATTTACCGATAGTGAAGTAATCCCGATCATTGAAGATCATTATCAGGATGCCGAGTTCCCGATGCATCTGATCCCGAAGCTGGCTGAGTTGGGTGTATTTGGTATGACACTGCCCGAAAAATACGGCTGTGCCAATATGAACAATGTTGCGTATGGCTTGGTCAATCAAGAATTGGAAAGAGGTGACAGCGGAATTCGTAGTTTTGTATCTGTGCAGAATGGTTTGGTGATGTACCCTATATATACTTTTGGTTCGGATGAGCAAAAAGATAAATGGCTTCCGAAACTTGCAGCAGCAGAAAAGATAGGCTGTTTTGGTTTGACAGAACCGGATTACGGATCCAACCCCGGAGGAATGATAACTAAGGCGGAAAAGGTTGACGGCGGATTTATTCTGAACGGGGCTAAGATGTGGATTACAAACGGGACTATTGCTGACGTAGCCGTAGTATGGGCAAAACTGGACGGAACAATAAAAGGGTTCCTGGTTGAAAAAGAATTTAAAGGTTTTACCGCACCGGAAATGAAACGAAAGCATTCACTTAGAGCATCGGTAACATCCGAACTGATCTTTGAAGATGTGTTTGTACCGGAAGAAAATCTGCTGCCCAAGTCAAACGGGTTGAGATCACCTTTGAAGTGTTTGAATCAAGCGCGCTATAGTATTGCGTGGGGTGCGGTCGGTTCAATGACAGCGTGTTATGAAACCGCTCTCGATTATTCCAATTCCAGAATACAATTCGGCAAACCGATTTCCGGTTTCCAATTAACTCAAAATAAACTCGTATATATGCTGACAGAAATTACTAAGTCACAGGTGCTTAATTTACAGCTCGGCAGACTCAAAGATTTAGGCAAAGTAAAACATACACAGATTTCCATGGCAAAAAGGAATAATGTTGAACACGCTTTGAATATTGCAAGAACAGCGCGTGAAATACTCGGCGCTAATGGCATATCAAGCGAATACCCTGTAATGAGACACATGAATAATTTGGAATCAGTAAAAACGTATGAGGGTACTCACGAAATGCATACTTTGATAATCGGAGAAGATATTACGGGAATTTCTGCCTTTGAATGAGATGTTTCTCAAAATGCAGTCAATGAATTTTATTAACTTTGTATATTAAATAAGAATTAATAAATAAGGGAAAAGGATAACCTTTGATGAGTAATGAGAAAATAGCTTACGATGGAATCACATTTGACGATATACTTCTATTACCTGCCAAATCGAATGTCTTACCTAGAGAAGCAAATATCGAATCAAGATTAACGAAAAATATTAAATTAAATATTCCATTTCTTTCTGCAGCGATGGACACGGTAACTACATCCAAGATGGCAATTGCTATGGCTGCACAAGGAGGAATGGGAATCATTCATAAAAATATGTCAATCGCGGAACAAGCCGATGAAGTTGATAAAGTTAAAAGATCAGAAAGCGGGATGATCCACCAGCCGATCACACTTACGGCTGAAAAGACGATCAAAGATGCAACCGATCTGATGAGTAAATATCATATTTCGGGAATCCCGATTGTTGATAATGAACATAAATTAATTGGAATATTGACCAACAGAGATCTCCGTTTCGTTTCTGATCTGTCAATGAAAGTATCAGAGATTATGACTAAAGAGAATTTAAGAACCACAGCAATCGGAACGTCACTAGAGGATGCAGAAAAACTTCTGCAGAAATATAGGATTGAAAAACTTCCCGTCGTTAAAGATGACGGCACTCTTGTCGGTTTGATCACTTTCAAAGATATTTCCAAGAAGAAGAAATATCCTCTGGCTTGTAAGGATGAACTCGGACGTTTAAGAGTTGGCGCGGGTTTGGGTGTTACTTCCGATATGATGGAAAGAGTTAATGCTCTTGTGAAAGTTCAAGTTGATGTTGTAGTTGTCGATACTGCTCACGGACATTCCGAAGGAGTGTTGACTGCGGTCAGAAAAATAAAAGAAAAATATCCTAAACTTGATGTCATTGCAGGAAACATTGTTACCGGGGAAGCTGCAAAGGAATTGATAGAATGCGGCGTTGATGCTGTTAAAGTAGGAATTGGTGCGGGCTCTATTTGTACTACAAGAATGGTTGCCGGAGTTGGTGTGCCGCAGATAAGCGCTGTGATGGAAGTTTATAATGCAATAAAAGATACCGGAATTCCGATAATTGCTGACGGAGGAGTGAAACAGACCGGAGATGTGCCTAAGGCTAT
>JAADIB010000120.1 GCA_013151565.1 Chlorobiota bacterium | reverse complement strand
TCCCCTTTATGTATAAGTCCGAGAATTGTTGTTGATCTAATTTTCCTTTTCATTTTATTTCTCCTTTACTTCATCTTAATTTCAAAATCTCATCCCTAATATAGTTAAGGCAATTCACTTCTACTTTTCTGCCAAGGCTCAACCCATTCTATAAAGGTTGGAGTGAGCGGTACAGCCAATAGTCTTCCACCGAATCCCATATACCGATAAACCATCATGTTATAATTTACCACATCCATATTATACAATAATTTTTCGTTAACTTTTACACCATATTTATTGGCTAGCTTAACGGTATTGTCTATCATCTTTTTACTAACTTTTTCCGCTTTAAGCTGCCTCTTTAATTCGTCTTTTATTTTATTGAATGATCCTGGAAGTTTTTCCTTGCTTGTTTTTTTATCGATAACTTTGAAAACGACATATTCATTATCAACTTTAAGCGGTCCATAAACATCTCCGATGTTCATATTTCCAGCTATACGCCCGATCTCACCACGGGAAGATATAGGAAAGAACCCTGATTCAACATCATTGCCTTTTGATTTTTTATCGGAATACTTCTGTGCAACTATTTTGAAGTCCATACCATTATCAATCTCTTGGAAAACTTTTTCGATCACTTCCAAACTATCATTATAAATTTCAATAATGTTTACCTGCGTTTCAAGATTTTCAGAATTTTTCTTTTTATTGTAATAATTACGAACCTCGGCATCCGTAACGTTTGACGAATCGAAAAGTGTCTGCTTATATAAAGTTGCAAGGTAATAGTCTCGCCACATTTCAATTTCACTTTTTACTTTAGGATCATTCTTCATGCCTTCCTTGTCCGCTTCACGAGTAAGCAGTTCATGTTCAATAAATCTTTTCACTCTGGAATTCAACTGACCTCTAATCGTATTCGGATCATCAGAAGAAGTGTAAAAACCTTCAAAAGCAAAGCTGTAAAGAAACTGGCGCAGAGTTACCGGATTTTCTTTTAACTGAATGAATATCATGTTCAAGGAATCCGGACCGAATTGATCTTTGATTTTGTAAAAATCTGCCTCTTCGAGATGAACAGCTTTACCGTCTTCAACTTTTGCTAATTTTTTCCTTTCTTTAAGTGCTGCAATTATTTTATCGGCAAAACTCCAGAACAAGTACCCGTTAGTCTCCACTTCGTGACCGGGGAAAAATGATCTGTAATATTTCTGAAATTCGTTTTCCTCTTCTCTTTTCTGAACAACGCTCCTAATTCTTTTCTCCATGTTCTTTACTTGTTTAGCGTTTTCAATTTTTTCCGGTTCTACAGAGATCAATTTGAATATGTACCAGCCGTCGGGTGACTTAAGAGGGCTTGAAAATTCTCCGACAGATAAGTTGTAAACAGAATCCTCGGCAAACTCAGCCATCTGTCCAAAATGGATTTGATACGGTCGCTCCTTCTGCAGAAGCGATTCGGCTCTCATTGATAAAAGCGAATCGAATGAAGCGCCGTTTTTCAGTTCATTATATAATTTGTCAATTTCACTTTTCTCTTTTGCATAAATGAATTTTGTATCCAAGTAGATAAGCGCGCGTCTTTTCGCTTCGGCATATTTTTTCGGAGCTATTGAAGTTTTTGATTTGATCTCTTTTCTATAAAGCGCATCACGCAGATACATGTCTTCAACTGCTTTAAAGGTATATTCCATTACAGCGGATGAATCGAATCCGAGTTCTTCGGCTTTTAAAGCCCACAACTTTTCGGCAATTATTGAATAGAGTGTTTCGGCTTTTAGTCTGTCCTCTCTGCCTTTGATGTGTCTTCCAACATGAGGGACCATTTCGTAACGCTGTTTGAATTCTGAAGCAGTCACTTTTATCGGACCAACTTCAGCTACAATTTCGTTATCACCTTTTTGTGCTTTTGCAAGAGAGACTATTATAAATAGGAGAAGTATAATCTGAGAATATTTTTTCATCAATCTAAATTTTCTTTATGTCTTAGTGTCTTCGCAGTTAATATTTTCGAATTCATTAAGTTGCAGTTGCCTAAATCAATTTGCTAAACTTACATCAAATGTTTTTCGACTTCTTAAACTTGATCGGAAATAATCTCGGAACTGATTTTTGATATTCAATATATTTTTGTCCGAAGATATCAACCAACTTTCTTTCTTCAAAAAAAGAACCTACGTAAAAATACAGTAAGATATTGACAAAGAAAATGAAATAAAAAATATCCATCGTCGGTCGTAGAGCTAAGAACAAAATTGAGAATAGATAGATCGGGTGTCTGGTAAACTTAAATGGTCCTTCAATAATGAATTCCATTTTTTCATCAAGTTCATTTTTATCGTAATTATTTTCCATATATCTCTTAATCTGACCTATCCCGATAAACTCCATTATATTTATCTTACTTGCCGCCCAGAACAATCCGATAAGCGAAAAAATCTGAAGTACAAAAATCACTATGTCAAACGGGAATTGCAAGTCATATACGGCTTCTGATGGTTTAGGCGAAACTCTATAAATAAAAAGGAAGACCAGAATTGAAAAGAGGTTAAAGAACAAACGGTAAAAAGCAATTTTATCGCCAAGTTTTTCAACAAGTAATTGCTTGACCTTGCTGGAAGCAAGTATTGAATGTGAAATGCCGAAAAGAGAAAATAAAAATGTGATAATTATTATATCTTTGAGCAAACTTAAATTTCCTTTCGCAGTCTGGCTACCGGTATCATCATCGATTCCCGGTATTTTGCGACTGTTCTTCGTGCAATATTGATTCCTTTTTCATTCAACAGCGCAGCAATTTTATCATCGCTGTAAGGAGATTTTTTCGATTCACTATTAATAATATCTTTAATTATCTCTTTGATATGTTTGTTAGAAATTTCACTGCCGGAATCTGTAGACAATCCTTCACTGAAAAAATATTTAAGTTCATGAATTCCAACCGGACTTTGAACATATTTACCGTTTACCACTCTGCTTATTGTAGAAATATCCATCTGAATTTCATCGGCAATATCTTTGTAGATCATTGGTTTTAATGCTTTCGGTCCGATTTCGAAGAACTCATATTGCTTTTCAAGAATTGCGCGCATAATTGAAAGTAATGTATGTCGTCTCTGATTTATGGAAGCAATGAACCACTTAGCGGATTCAAACTTCTCACGTAAAAATTTATGAGCATCTTTTTGACGCGGATTGATTTTCCTTTTTCTCTTATTAGTGTTAAGCATTTCTAGATAAGTCTGATTAATTGTAACCGAAGGAAGACTTCTATCGTTCAGTGTAACAATATAATTATCATCAATTTTCTCGATTGTGAAATCGGGAGTAATTTGATTTGATTCCTCAACCTGAATATTTCCTTCACCCGGTTTTGGATTGAGTTTATAAATTACATCAAAAGTTTTCTTAAGTGTTTCATTTGTAAGGTTAAGTTTCTTTTCAATTACTTCAAAACGCTTATTTACAAAATCTTCATAATGGTCAGTTAATATTTTTTCAGCAAGAAAGCTGTAATAAGGGTCAAAGTTTGCATTTCTCAGTTGTACAAGTAGACATTCCTGCAGATCTCTGCATGCGATTCCAATAGGTTCAAATTTTTGAATTTTATGTAATATTCGTTCGGCATCTTCCATCGATATTTTAATATGATCGAACAGATCGAGGTCTTCAACCAAACTTTCCAAGGATTGAGTAAAATATCCGTCTTCATCTAAACTCTGGATTATCATCTCACCGAGGATGATCAATTCCTCCGGTTCATCCAATACATGAAGCTGTTCCATTAATTTATCACTCAGCGAAATACGCTGCGGAGCCAGAGGTTTTCCCTTATCATCTTCGTCCGGACTATAATTTATCCTATCTTCGTCCAGGTCCCCCTCATTCATAAAATCTTCTATTTCATAATCATCGGTGGCAGAATCAAATTCATCATCAGTAGTTTCTGCCGGTTCGGTTTCTGCTTGATCTTGAGTGAGTTCAACCTCGTCAAGCATTTGTTCTTCAAGAAGAGGATTCATCTCAATTTCAGCCTTTATTCTTTGCTCCAAAGCCATTGTATTTAATTGAAGCAACTTCTGATACTGAATTTGCTGAGGAGAAAGCTTCTGCGTCTGCATTAATTTTTGTGAAAAAGATAACATATTTTATTCCTTAGTAGGTTTCATTAGTTTTTTATACCATTCTGACCCGTACATTCTCCCGAGTCCGTCCTTACAAAATTGAGCAACTGTCAATTTGGTTTCTTCACCATATTTCAAAGCTTCTGAGCATTCGGCGTATTCTTCAAATTTTAGAACATCTCCACCGAATTTATTTATTCTTATTGGAAAAAGATGACAAGAAATTGGTTTTAAGAAATCAGTTCCTTTTTTGTAATAAGCTTTTTCAATTGCACACTTAGCTACATCACCATCATAATAAGCAAAAACACATTCACGTCTATCAATACTTGCAACCATCAAGTCACCATCAACCTCAAACCAGAACTTGTTGCGTTTCAAATACTTCAAGTTCTTCCTAGGAAGATACTTTTTAACAGCATGCAGTACATTTTCAATCTTTTCAATTTCACTTCCAAGTAACGGTGCGCCGTAATCGCTTTCCATCGTGCAGCATGCACCTTTACATTTTGAAAGATCACACGTAAATCTTTTTCTTAAAACTTCCTCATTAACGAGGACATCATCTACTTCTATAAAATCTTTAAACATATATTTTTTGGAATAATTTTTGTTAAGATACAAATTTCGTACCAAAAAATGAAGAATATTTGTAAATTCATACTGGAAATTGTTTTTAATGTCTAAAATGTTAAAAATCAAATTATTTTGCAGTTTTTTAGGAGATAGATAATGAAATTTGAGAATAAAACCATACTGATTACCGGCGCTTCAACAGGAATTGGGAAAGCGATTTCCCGGAAATTACTGCAAAGAAGTTGTAATCTTGTTCTGATCGCACGTAGAGATTTCCTTATTATGGATTATATAAATGAAACAGAAAACATCACAGCAAAGGTTAAAATTGTTAAATGTGATGTCAGTAAAAAAAACGAGGTCGAAAACGCTTATAATGAAGCTATTTCTGAATTTGATA
Organism: Chlorobiota bacterium; assembly: GCA_013151565.1. Classification (GTDB taxonomy): domain Bacteria; phylum Bacteroidota; class Ignavibacteria; order Ignavibacteriales; family Melioribacteraceae; genus SZUA-22. The sequence goes on along the minus strand of JAADIB010000120.1, from coordinate 3,602 downwards.
ATATTGATATAGCAGTATTGAATTCAGGAGTCGGATTTCATGTTACTCCTTCTACATTTAATTCCAAATATGCTGAGGAAACTATAAATATTAACTTTTTGGGAGTGGTTTATTGGATTGAGCAGATTCTTCCGGAAATGATGAAAAGAAAAGGTGGAATAATTGCGCCTGTTTCAAGTCTTGCAGATAACCGGGGATACTCTGGTAGCGGATTTTATTGTGCAAGTAAAGCCGCACTCTCAATTTTTCTGGAAGGATTAAGTATCGATCTGAAAAAATTTGGTATTAAGATCATAACTATAAAACCCGGATTTGTAAAAACTCCTATGACCGATAAAAATAAATTCAAAATGCCGTTTATAATCCCAGTTGAAAAGTCTGCCGATTATATAATTACCGGAATAGAGAAAGAAAAAAGTATCATCCAATTTCCGCTGCCTACTGTTATCGGGGCAAAAATTATCGGTTTGCTGCCTAATTGGTTATATAAACTACTTGCAAAATCTGGATTTTAACCCGACAAAAACGTCTTTCATTAAGCAAAAATTCTTGTTAATAAAGTTCTAATTTTAGTATTTTAGGCGATTCATTTAAAATCATTGAGAATGCATATGTTTAATTCAATAGTAATGGTAAAACAGGTTCCCGATACAGCTAACATTACCGGCAAGGTAATGAAAGATGATGGAACAGTTAACCGATCTATGCTGCCTGCCATTTTTAATCATGAAGATAAAGAAGCATTAGAATTAGCATTACAAGTTAAAGAACGTTACGGAGGTACAGTTAGTGTGATCACAATGGGTCCGCCGCGTGCATCCGAAATGCTGAAAGAATGCTTATATATGGGCGCTGACAAAGCTTATCTTATAAGCGATAGGAAATTTGCCGGTTCTGATACTCTTGCAACATCTTATGTGTTGAGTGAAGCAATTAAACATATAGGTGAGTTTGATTTTGTTTTTGCGGGAAGACAAGCTATAGACGGCGATACCGCACAAGTGGGACCTCAAACTGCTGAGAAATTGAAATTATCGCAAGTTACCTATGCAGAAGACATTCAGCAAATTGAAAACAACAGCGTAAGGATAAAAAGAAAAATTGACGGCGGACATGAAATTGTTGAAGCCAAGCTTCCTCTGCTTATCACTGTTGTAAAAGGCGCTAACGAACCGAGACCTTTTAATGCCAAATTCCTCATGATCTATAAAAATGCAAAAACATTGCTTGATCTTGAAAAGATAGCAAATGAAAATTCTCTTTTGGTTTTGGAAGATCTCGTTAATGAATACAAGGAAAAAAATCTTTATATAACAACATTAACTACGGAAGATCTGCCTTCAATTGATTTAACAAGAATTGGGCTGCATGGATCGCCGACAAAAGTACACAAAGTTGAATCGGTTGTCCTTTCGGGCGGTGAAGCGGTAAATATTCCTCCGACAAAAGAAGGAATAAGCGAATTGATTGATACTTTATTGAATGACCATATTTTAGGGTAAATGAATGGAAAATAAAACAAGAGAAGTTTGGGTATTCATTGAACAGCGTAACGGTAAGCCAGCCGATGTAAGTCTTGAGCTGCTGAGTAAAGGGAGAAAACTTGCCGATACTCTTAACGGTGTGCTTAAATCTGTTGTACTTGGACACAATGTAAAAAATATAGCAGAAGAAACTTCTAAGTACGGCGCTGATTCTGTTTTATTAATAGATCATCCGGAACTGGAGAAATACCGACCTCTTCCATACAGCAGAATGATGAATAAACTCGTGAACGAACATAAACCAAGAATCGTATTATTCGGAGCGACAGTTATCGGTAGAGGTTTAGCACCGCGTGTGGCTTCAAACACAGTAAGCGGTTTAACAGCAGATTGTACCGATCTCCAGATCTCTGATGTGACATATCTAAAGAAAGAATATCAAGAATTGTTGCTTCAAATTCGTCCGGCATTCGGCGGAAATATTATTGCAACAATTATCACACCCGACAATCCCGTTCAGATGGCAACCGTTCGAGAAGGTGTTATGGAACTGCACGAACTTGATGCTCCGAATCCGGTTAAAATTGAAGAGATACCATATATTCCCGATACTACAGACGACCTTGTAAAAATCATCGAACAATATAGAGAAGAAAGTAAAGTTAATCTCAAAGGTTCGCCTATAATTGTAGCAGGCGGTTACGGACTTGGATCAAAAGATAATTTCAAACTTATACATGATCTTGCCGAAACTATAGGAGGCGAAGTTGCCGGAAGCCGTGCCGCTGTTGATGCCGGTTTTGTAAGTCCCGATAGACAAATAGGTCAAACCGGTGTTACAGTAAGACCAAAACTGATCTTCTCTATTGGAATATCAGGCGCAATTCAGCACAGAGCAGGCATGCAGGATTCAAATAAAATCATAGCTATTAATCCCGATCCAGAAGCGCCGATATTTGAAATAGCGCATTATGGAATTGTTGGAAATGCCGAAGATGTAATTCCAAATTTCATTGAATTATTCAAACATAAATTGAAGTAGAGGATAGAATGCCAAATTTTTTCACTGATAATGAAGATATAGTATTTCACTTTAATAGATTAGATCTGAAAGAAGTTCTGGAAGTTACCGAAGATAATTACGAGCAGGCAAAGGAATTCAAATACGCCCCGGAAAACTATGAAGATGCTATGGATAATTTTGAGAAAGTATTGGAAGTACTTGGAGATATTACGGGCAATTATATAGACGAACGTGCTTCAGGAGTTGATGAAGAAGGAGCGCACTTTGAAAATGGTGAAGTTAGATATGCAAAAGGAACTGAAGAAAACCTGAAGCGACTTGCTCAAGCACAATTAAGAGGTATGATCCTTCCTCGTAAATACGGCGGGCTGAATTTTCCTTTCACAATTTACACGATGTCAATAGAAATGATCTCCCGCGCTGACGCATCATTAATGAATATTTTTGGCTTACAGGATATCGCCGATACAATAAGTAAATTCGGAACTGAGGAACAGAGAGAAAAGTATCTGCCGAAATTCTGCACTGGAGAACATACAGGCGCTATGGCATTGACTGAACCGGATGCAGGCTCCGATCTTCAAGCTGTAAAATTACACGCTTATCAGGATGATAAAGGACAATGGAGATTGAAAGGCGTTAAACGATTCATTACAAACGGCAACGGAAATGTTCATGTAGTACTGGCTCGTTCGGAACCGGGGACAAAAGACGGACGCGGTTTAAGTATTTTTGCATGTTATAATGATGAAACTCTTAAAGTAAGAAGAATTGAAAATAAACTCGGCATCCACGGTTCTCCTACTACCGAACTACAGTTCAATGACACTCCGGCTGAGTTGGTCGGACAAAGAAAATTCGGATTGATAAGATATACACTTGATCTGATGTTCCGTGCACGCATGGGCGTTTCGGCTCAGGCTTTGGGGATTGCGCAAGCAGCTTACGAAGAGGCTCTCAAATATGCAAAAGAAAGAGAACAGTTCGGCAAAGCGATTTACAACATTCCGGCTGTTACGAATATGCTGCTGGATATGCGCGTTTCATTGGAGGCATGCAGATCATTGATCTACAGCGCATCAAAATCAGTGGAT
>JAADIB010000080.1 GCA_013151565.1 Chlorobiota bacterium | reverse complement strand
ATTTCCGATAGTAAAATTCCCGATGCAAGGGGACTTTCGACTTCACCTGATAGGTTTATTGTTATCAAACCGAATGAGGCTATAGAAACACTTGACCAACCTGTGAAAGATGCTGTGTTGATGTCAGCAGGAGATCGTTATAAAAATCTTGTTAAACGTGTTAAGGAAAATTTTGGAAAGATAGATGCACAGAAAGCAATTCATTTGATGGATAGACCTGTATCGATGAAGAGTAATTTGCACAGTGCATTGTTCGCTCCGGAGTCTATGGAGTTCTGGGTTGCAAATGCTGGCATCAATACTCCGGCAAGTGAAGAACCTTATTATCATTACTCCTTTAAGGATTTATTGGATCAGCTTAATAAGGTGAAATAAAAATGTTAACAATGCCGGCAGAAGCAAAGAAAAAAATCATCAAAAGTTTGGTTATTACTTTTTCACTGGCATTGCTTCTTCTTATTTACGTTTGGGGAGAGGCTACAATATCCGGGTTTCTTTCTTCAATCCCATTTTTCATATTCCTTTACTTTTTATTTTTTTCAATCGGCGATCCAATAATTTCTGATTGGTTTAAAAATGAGTTAAATGGTGAACTGAAAAAAAACATTATTTTCCCGACTCTACTAATAGTGATTTACTATTCTTACCTGTTGCTTAATGGTGCGGATCCTTTCAAAGGGACAAATTTCCTTCTTCCGTATTTAATCTATTTCCCTGTATTGATTTTTTCAGGTAGGTTGACCAAATCAGAAAATTTAGATTGGATTGACTTTTTTGCTTTTGCACTTTTTCTTCTTCCTATAACATTAGTAAATTTTGAGCCCGGTACGAGCATGCCTTTCGGCGGTAGAGGATTTGATTCTGTTTACCGGATAGCTATAATGTTAACGGCGGTTTACAGCTTTTCTGTAGTGAGAGGTATTAAAGATGTAGGATTCTATCCAATATTTAAATGGAAGTATCTAGGTTATGCATTGTTATCTTGGATTGCATTTTATTCTTTGGCGATAATTATTGGATACCTGACGAATTTTCTAAAAATTGTTGGACATGACTCCATTACTATTGAACTTCTGAGTGGAATATTCTGGGGATTACTCACGGGATTTTTCCATACTGCTATATTCGAAGAGCTTTTCTTCAGAGGACTTCTGCAGAATATGTTTTCCAAAAAGATTAAACAATCTGACAATTGGAAGATATTCTGGAAGTGGGGACTTGGAATCTTAATTTTTTTCTCTTTACTTGCCGGGTATACTTTGGAAGGAGGTCTTCAGTGGCTTCCTACATTAGTAACAATATCGTTATTCTTTGCAGCCTTCATAATTGAAGGAAAAGCGAAATCAGAAGTTGGGACTTTCACAGCGTTAGCAATTACAAGCGTTATCTTTGGCTTGGTACATTATCATGCAGGATCGATTGTTTTTATTGGTCTTGCTTCAATAGCGGGTTGGGCTTATGGATACACGTACTACAAAACTAAAAACGTGTTTTACTCTGCGCTAGTTCATACCTTGGTGAATAACACGGCTATTATTATCGGAATAGAGTTAATGAAATAATCTTGAAAAAATGAATTATGTTAAAATCAAAATTTATTATAAAAAATATAGTTGCGTTATTCATAACAACATTGCTTTTATTTTCATGTCAAAAGAATTCAGTTGAAGATAAAGCGCAAGACCTTTTGTCTCAGATGACACTTGAGGAAAAAGTCAGTCTTCTTGGCGGATATGACGGAATGTCCTCAAACGGTATTGAGCGGCTCGGTATCCCAAAACTTGATATGGCAAATGGTCCGCACGGAGTTGGCGGAGAGGAAGGAGCAACATTTTTTTCATCAGGCATTTCTCTCGCTGCTACTTGGAATCCGAAGTTAGTTGAGAAAGTTGGAGAAGCAATAGGTGAGGAAGCCAACTATTTCAGTAAAGAAATCATGCTTGGTCCATGTGTAAATATACATCGCTTACCAATTGGCGGACGAAATTTCGAAAGTTATTCCGAAGACCCGTACTTAGCTTCACGTATGGGTGTCGCATGGATAAAAGGTGTGCAGAGTAAAGATGTTGCAGCGTGTGTTAAACATTACGCCGGTAACGAACAGGAGTTTGAGAGAAACGGTGTAAATGTTATAATGGATGACAGAACATTCCATGAAATACATTTACCCGCTTTCAAGGCTGCTGTTCAAGAAGCTAATACTTACACGGTAATGAGTGCGTACAATAAGTTCAGAGGGAAGTTTGCATCAGAAAATAAATATCTGCTTACCGATGTATTAAGGAATGAACTTGGTTTTGACGGTTTTGTGATTTCCGATTGGGATGCTACGCATAGTACAATTCCTTCGGCATTAGCCGGGCTGGATATGGAGATGCCCGGACCGCCGCAATATTTCGGCGATTCTCTTATCATTGCTGTTAAGAATGGAAAACTTAGTGAAGATATTATCGATAAGAAGGTATTGGATATTCTGAGAGTAATGTTCAAACTCGGCGTAATTGACGGAACTGCAAAACCTAAAGTTGATAACTTTGAAGCACACAAAGCTCTTTCACTGAAAGTATCTCAGCAGTCAATAGTGCTGTTGAAGAATGATAAAGGTCTGCTGCCATTGGATAAGAATAAAATTAAAACTATCGCTGTAATTGGTCCCATGGCTGAGACTGCAAGTTTAGGAGGCGGCGGCAGTTCTGAGGTTTTCGCATCCGATTCAATTTCGATTCTGGAAGGATTAAAAAACAAACTCGGCAATTCTGTAAAAGTTAATTACATAAACGCTATAAAATTTACAACAGAATTCCCTTCGATTGAATCGAAGTATCTCTTCACGATGAAAGGCAATAAGAAAGTTCATGGACTCACCGGGACTTACTTTAATAATGTTCATCTGCAAGGGGAACCGGTTTTTACTAGAATTGATAAAGATATAAACTTTGATTGGGGACAAGGTTCACCCGATGAAAGAATTGTGAAAGATGGATTCGGTGTGCGATGGACAGGCATGCTCGTCCCGCCAAAATCGGGTAAATATAAATTAGGTGTAAACAGTAACGACGGAAGCAAACTCTTTTTGAATGGAAAGCTGATCGTTCATAACTGGGGCAATCATGCAGCGAAAATGCGAAGCGCCCTTGTTCATCTCGAAAAAGGAAAGAGCTACAACATTATGATCGAATATTTTGAGACGGGCGGTTCTGCAAGTATGAAATTCCAATGGGAACCAGAGCAGAAAGCTAAGTTCGATAAAAGGGCAATTGCTGTTGCGCGCAATGCGGATATTGCCATTGTTTCGGTTGGGTTGACCAAAATATTCGAGGGTGAAGGTTTCGACCGCGAGAGCATGGATCTTCCCGGCGCACAGAATCAACTGATCAAAGCTGTTGCTGAGGTTAACCCGAATACTATTGTTTTAATCACTAGTGGAACTCCTATTAGTATGATGGGATGGATAGATAATGTTCCGGCAATTGTTGAATTGTTTTACCCGGGACAAGAAGAGGGGATTGCTGTAGCCGATATCCTGTTCGGTGATGTTAATCCGTCCGGGAAACTTCCGGACACATTCCCAAAATATTACAAAGATAGTCCGGCTTATGATTTTTATCCGGGTAAGAACTCTACACTTGTATATGGCGAAGGGATTTATGTAGGATACAGATATTACGATACGAAGAATGTTGAGCCGTTGTTCCCGTTTGGATTTGGACTATCATACACAACGTTTGCTCTTTCCGATATTCAATTGGATAAAACAAAACTGAATAAGGATAGTGAATTAACTGTTCATGTTAAAGTAACTAACACAGGAAAACGAGCCGGTGCAGAAGTTGTGCAGTTGTATATCCATGATGAAAAGGCAAGCGTTGACCGGGAATATAAAGCTCTGAAAGGATTCCAGCGTGTTGAGTTAACCCCTGGTGAAGAGAAAACAGTTTCATTCAAGATTGATAAGCAAGATCTCGCTTTCTATGATATGAAGTCTAATGGATGGAAAGCCGAAGCAGGCAAATTCAAAGTTCTGATCGGGACTTCATCCAAAGATATTGCCCTGACCGGTGAGTTTGAGTTAGTTGATTAATATCAAGATGAACTGGAGTGATGCATTCACTAAATGTGTCCTCAATTAATGGTGTTTGGTCATCTCATAAAATGCCTTAATATTTTCCGGAGGAATATCCGGTTGAAAAAGATGCGATGGGGAACAAATGTAACCTCCGTTTTTACCAAACACTTTTAAGTAATGTTCTATGCCCATTTTTACTTCATCCGGTGTTCCATGCACAAGTAACTTTTGAACGTCGATCCCTCCATGAAAGCAAATACGTTTTGAAAAATTTTCTTTCAGATTCTCCGGCGTCATTTCCGGTGTAACAGATTGAATTGGGTCTAGGATATCGACACCAATATCAATTAGTCGTTCAATAAACGGGAAGATCATACCGCAAGAATGATACATAACATAAGCCCCTAGTCCGTGAATACAATCTACCAATTCTTTCAAATAAGGGGCAATGAACTCATCAAATATTTCAGTTGAAATCAATGGGCCATGTTGACTACCGAGATCACTTATTACAAGAAATATATCAATACGTCCACCGCTTTGATGGAAAGCATTTGTGTAGTCCTTAATATAAAAGTCTGTGTATTTTCGACCTAGAAAATGAACCCACTCCGGATTGACATACAAATCCATAAACGCATTTTCCATTCCTCTCACTAAACATGGACGCTGCCAAATATCAGCAAACCCATACATCAATGCGTATCCATCATACTTATCACATGTAGATTTAAGTTTAGTGTAGTCAAAATCATCAGGGTTTGGCCAATCAAAATCTTCTAAATCTTCTATATTCTTGGCGCCAGATAAAGCTCCAGGAATATCCTCACGCATGGGACCCCACTTTGTTTCTCTGTAAATGTAACGCTCGCCCCAGAAATTTTGATAAAAGTCACCGTAATATTTCTCTGGTGGCATTATTGCTTCTACATGGCGCATATCTACATCGAAATCATCCAATATTTTATCCAGTATTCTAGTCCCATAAAAAGAGTAGAGCCTCTCAAGAGTTGGCTGTTCAGCCCAAAAGTCAAAAGGAATTCTGTCTACATTTTTATGCTTAATTGCGTTGAGAACTCTTTCACGGTGCGTCATAACTTTTCCCTTTGACTATTTTATCGTGTTGATGATTCGTTTTTAATTGGAACTATCAAGCAAAAAAATATTAGTAATTATTGATCAGCATTTAAAATTATGAAATTTATTTGAATAAAGAATATCGAAACGAATTTTAATACATTTTCTTTAAATAAATCGATTATTATTCAGGAAATCGTTTGTATTTATTATTCAGTTAACTTAATTTAAAGAAACAAAAATTAAGGTAATCATGATAAAATCAAGAATTAAAATATCTATCCTTCTTCTTTCGTTTTTATTTCTATTCTGTAGTGAAAATCCCAAATCAGTAAAAGATGTTATTGATAAAGCTGTAACACATATTTATCAGACGATGAATAAAGAGGAAATTAAAAACCTAACTAACGATGATGTAATTAAACTTTTTACTGACGATGAATTAAAAATTCTTGCAACAAAATACTGGATGTTCGATGTAAATGTCCCCGTAATTGTTTCGGTTATGCGTTCAGAAGGGCAAGCGATCGTTCCGTTTTGGTTAACGCAGTATGGTTTTAAGAAAACCGATTTGGTGGTTAAAAACAAATTTAACACATTTGAAGTATGGCAGAAAGAATTTCCAGCCGGTCGGGTCGGACTTGGAATTAGCGGCTTTGACGGTTTTGGACGTCACTATTTCGTATCTGTACAACCAGTTAATAAAAATGATAAATTAATACTAAGTAATTTCTTCCCGGAAAATCAATATGTAGGTGTTATGGATGTTGGCGCATTTACATATCACGATTGGGACGAACTTGTTTTAACAGAAGTCCCGGAATCGTTGAAGGGCGGGCAGTTGTTAACTACCATTAGAGGAAGAGCTACAGAAGCACACTTACTCGGAGCGTTTAGAGATACACCGTTCCCTTCCTCGGAAAAACCGGATCAAATAATGCTCACGTGGAGTAAGGATCCTAAAACTACTCAAAGTATTCAGTGGAGAACAAATACAAGCGTTAAAAAAGGAGTGGTCAGGTATTGGCTTGAAGGGTATGACGAACAGAGCTTTTCTGAAGTTGCAGCAGAAATTAAAGTTATAGAAGATAGGCTCCTAGAAAATGATAGATATATAAACCGTTACACCACTGTGATTGAGAACCTAAAACCGGGAACAAAATATAACTATAAAGTCGGTGATCCTGAAACGAACAATTGGAGTTCCATAGCAGAGTTTATTACTGCTCCGGAATCACCAGCTCCGTTTTCATTTGTCTATTTTGGTGATACGCATCGATCTCCGTTTTGGGGAAAATTGATAAATGATGCTTATAAAAGATTTCCGAATACTGCATTTTATACTATAGGCGGCGACATTGTTAGTACCGGTCTTCACAGAGATGAGTGGGATCAGCTTTTTGGATATTCCGCCGATGTAATAAAGAATAGACCTCTAATGCCGGCACTAGGGAACCATGATGATCAGAATGGCTTGGGTGCGGGGATGTTCACAGACCTTTTTGATCTACCCAAAAATGGTCCGGCAAATTTGCCGAAAGAATATCTCTACAGTTTTGAATATAGTGATGCGCTATTTATAATGCTTGCAATAGATTTGCCGATCAGAGAGCAAACTGCTTGGTTGGAAGAGCAGCTAAAAAACAGTAATGCAAAATGGAAATTTGCAATATTTCATTTCCCCCCATACGTTTCCGTGGATAATTATCCGGTGATCCGTAAAGAATGGGGCGATCTCTTTGATAAGTACCATGTAGATATTGTTTTCAGCGGACATGTACATTACTATATGAGATCAAAACCTATGTATGCACAAAAGCCCGTTAAGAGTCCGGCAGAAGGAACAATTTACGTAATTTCCATTGCTATACCGAACACAGAAAATCCAACGAAAGAGGAAGATTATGTTCAAGTTCGAATTCCCAAGGAATATTTTTATCAGAAAATTGATATTAATGGAAATGAACTGAAATACAATGCGTATAATTCAGAAGGGAAAATAATGGACAGTTTTAACATTAAGAAATAAAAGGAGTAAAATATTATGAAGAAAATAAGTAAGAACGTAAAGATTTTTTTCAGTGTATTTATTTTTCTAACACTTTTTATTAGCTGTTCACAGAACAGCAAGAAAGTTGAAAAGCCTACCGGTCCGAATACTTTAACAAAAGCAGAAATTGCCGATGGCTGGCAATTGTTGTTTGATGGAAAATCATTTGATGGCTGGAGAGGCATTGGAATTGAAGGCGTTCCGGAAGGTCATTGGAAAATTATTGACGGTGCGATTCAAAAAATTGCAAGTGGCGATGTTCCTACCAGACCTGACGGTCAACCGCTAAAAGGCGGTGATCTTATGACCAAGAAAACTTATAAAGATTTTGAGTTAAAGTTCGAGTGGAAGATCAGTCCTGGCGGGAACAGTGGTGTAAAGTATAATGTAATTGAAGAAATTTCAATTAAAAATGGTTGGACCAGTGCACTTGGTTATGAATATCAGGTATTGGATGATGAAAAACACAGTGATAATCTTAATCCAACACACAGAGCCGGTTCGTTGTATGATATGATCGAAGCAAAAGGGAAAACTTTAAAACCGGTGGGTGAATTTAACACTGCACGAATTGTGTTTGTTGGAAATCACTTGGAACATTGGCTGAACGGTAAAAAAGTTGTTGAAGCTGATACGGACACACCGGAATTCCAAGAGTTATTCCAGAAGAGCAAGTATCATAATCATCCCGATTTTACAGTGCATAAAGATGCTCATATAGTTCTTCAAGATCATGGAAATGACTGCTGGTATAGAAATATTAAAATTAAAATAATAAAGTAAAATAAGTTAGATTAAAAATTCTGGAAATAAATTAGGGAGTTAAACATGGCAAAGGGAATTACAAGACGTGAATTTGTAAAAAAGGGTTCTGTAGGCTTAGCTGCTGGAACTGTTCTGATGTCTACAAGTGCAAAGTCATACGCCAAAATACTTGGCGCTAATGACAGAATTAATATGGCTACAATTGGAATACGCGGCAGAGGCGGAAGTCATATAAGAAGTTTTGCCGAGATGAAAGATGTACATCTCAAATATATAGTGGACGTTGATGAAAATCAATTTGCCCGCAGGTTAAAGGAGGTTGAAGAAATTGCCGGCTACAAACCCAAAACTGAATGGGATATGAGAAAAGTATTTGATGATAAAGAAATAGATGCTGTTTCAGTTGCTACGCCTAATCATTGGCATGCGCTTGCCACAGTATGGGCGGCACAAGCGGGTAAGAATGTTTATGTCGAAAAACCTTCTGCACATAACGTTTGGGAAGGTCGTAAGATGATTGAAGCGTCAAAAAAATATAATGTCCTGATTCAAGTTGGTTTTCAAACACGAGCAAAAGAAGCAGCGCTGAGAGCTTGGAAATTTATACAGGATGGTAAACTTGGAGACGTTTACATGACTCGCGGACTCTGCTTCAAACCTAGAGCGGATATTGGTATCTATCCTGACGGACCATGAAACCGGGTGAAAAATTTAGATTGAACTTGGAATCCAGCCATTATGAGCCGCCTTATACAGAAGCATATTTGAGTAAAGTTCATTATGACATGTGGTTAGGTCCAGCGCACAAACGTCCGTTCAACAGAAACAGATTTCATTACAACTGGCACTGGAATTGGGATTATGGTAATGGCGATACCGGGAATCAAGGACCTCATCAATTTGATGTTGCCAGATGGATGTTGGGGGAAGATGATTTACCAGTTAAAGTTTATTCTCAAGGTGGTTATTTTGCTTATAAATCTGCACAAGAAACGCCAAATACTCAAACGTCATTATTTGAATATGCTGATGGCAAGCTCTTGGAATTCGGTACTCGCGGGTTATACACAAATCCAGAAGGTACTCTGCTGCCGGATATAAAGATCACCGGTGATGGAAGAATCTCCGCTGAGTCAGATGCAACCCCAGTTAAGATTGGAACCATAGTGCTTGGCACAGAAGGCTGGATGCAGATCGACTCGGGGGGTAACTGGCAGACATTCTTCGGCAGAAAAAATGAGCCGGGTCCTACATCCGGTGAGAAGGATGAGTCCTACAATCCAATGGATCTTACCGGCGGCGGCGGTGGTGGAATCTTTAAGAATTTCATTCATGCTGTTAAAAGTGGAAAACGTTCTGATCTTGCTTGTGATATTGAAGTTGGTCACAGATCGACTGTGTTGCCGCTTATCGCAAATGTTTCCTACAGACTAGGGAGAGAATTAAAAACAGATGGCAAGCATGAAGCATTTATAGACGATGATGATGCAAACAAAATGTTAACCCGCGATTATCGCGGTGAATATACTGTACCGGAAGAAGTATAGTTTTGTTTAAAAAAAAGGAAGAGCGAAAAATGAAAAAGTTAAAAAGAATTGCAGTTGCGATTTTGCTGATCTTAATAGCTGTTAGTTGTTCAAATAAGGAAGATACCGCGGTGAAAAATAGAATAGACCTTATTCAAAATAATAAAGATCAAAAAGTAGATGTAATGGTCAACGGTAAATTATTCACATCATTTCTTTATACCGATCAATTAAGTGTTTTGAAAAAACCTGTTCTTTATCCGATTATCTCTGCTAATGGAGTTACAATAACTCGAGGATTCCCGTTAAATCCAAGACCAGGAGAAAGAACTGATCATCCGCATCATATAGGTGCATGGTTGAATTATGGCGATGTAAACGGTCTTGATTTTTGGGGTAACTCCGATGCAATTCCACCGGAAAGGGCTGAAGAAATGGGCACAATTCGTCTGGAAAAAATAAAGAAACTAGAGAGCGGTAATGGTAAAGCAGAATTATCAGTTATTTGTGATTGGATGAATTCAGAAAAGAAAGTTCTATTGAAGGAAAATACCGATTTTATTTTCTCTGTAGAAAAAGATAAGAGAATAATTGATAGAATAACTACTCTTACTGCACA
>JAADIB010000118.1 GCA_013151565.1 Chlorobiota bacterium | reverse complement strand
GAGCGACCTGTCTGCGTGCTACGCACAGGCAGGCGAAGCAATCTCAAAAAAATACTGACAATAAAAGGATTACCGCGCACCTTTCGGTGCTTACAAGACAAATAGGAGTTTATCAACAGCCTCTTTATTCTTGACAGCCTCACTCTTTTGATGTACTAATCCAAGTATTCTATAATATAAGGAGATGCTGCGGCAAGGCCATTGAGGATTGTTTATCCGGGAGCATTTTATCATATTGCATCACGCGGAAATGAGAGAAAAGATATTTTTAGAGAACAAGAGGACAGAGAAAGGTTTCTCTCATACCTGCAATCTGCAAATCAACGTTATGGAGCCTTGATACATGTTTTCTGTCTTATGGACAATCATTATCATATCCTTATGGAAACACCGCTGGGAAATCTTCCACAGATTATGATGCATATAAACGGCGCTTATACGACATATTTTAATGTGAAGCATCAACGATCAGGACATCTTTTTCAGGGTAGATATAAAGCAATCCTTGTTGATAAAGATGAATACGCTAAAGAACTTTCCCGCTATATCCATTTGAATCCAGCGAGAGCCGGGATGGTTGACAGGCCGGAAGAATATCTGTGGTCAAGTTATCAGTATTATATCGGCTGTAAAAAACCACCCAAATGGTTAGAGAACGGTTTTATACTTGATTATTTTGGCGATAAGCATTCGATTGCTCAAAAGAGATACCGTGCTTTTGTTCACGACTTGATTGAACGTGAATATAAAAATCCGATGGAAGCTGCAGTAAGTTCAACCATATTGGGAAGCATAGATTTTATTGAATCTATAAAAGATAAATATTTGTCAGATAAGAAAGCTGATCCAAACTTGCCTGCTTTAAAAGAACTTTCCGGGAAACCTTCGATAAATGAAATAGCTGAATATACCAAATCTATTTTAGGAGAAGACAGAGTATTATCCAGGGAAATACAAATTTATCTTATATGTAAATACAGCGGAAAATTTCTCAATGAAATTGGGCGGTGTTTTAATATTGGAGCTTCAGGGGTATCTCAGGCAAACCGCCGTATTGCCATAAAGATGGATAAGGATAGCGGACTGAGGGAAAAGATTTGCAGAATAGAAAACAGTTTAAAACTGTCAAGAATGAAGACCTCTTGTTATTATTTCGGCTCCGGTGGGCTGCATTTGCCCCAATTGCTCACCCTCGTAATGTTGTCTACGAAATGAACTTATGAGTAAAAGTTGATAATATTGAAAAATAACATGTTGAATTAAATATTTGATTGCAAGAGTTGATCACGATAACCCAATTTCAATCTATAAAAATATTCATAAAATCTCCTTTACCAAACCCATCACATTTCCAAAGTGAATTTTGGCTGCCTGATGGAAGTTATACCAGCGGCTTGCGGTAAAGTTCGGTTTCAGGACAATGCCTTCCTCATTTTTTTCCAAGGCGTCATCAATCCAGGTATCTTTTGAATATTTAGGGATTTGACCATAGTCGCTTTCCTTCAGAAAATTGCCGATAGCCTTTATCCTTTCATCATAATCTTCAGTATCGACAATTTTCTTAAAGGCATTTTTTACATCATCCCATGAAAATCCTTTTTGAGTTTTTCTTTGAAGATGGGTATAAATTTCCTTAACGTCCTCAAGAGTTCTTTCTTTATTGTTAATGGTCTTATTGCCGAATCTATAATCGATCCAGGGTTCCGATATAACATCCGGGGCATGTCCGGCTTCTGCATGACCGATATTAGGAACAATAGATTTAAAGACATTATACCATGGATAAACAGAATTCCACTCTTCCCGAAGACCGGTAAAATTTTGATGAGACCATGTATCGGCAAAGGTATGCAGTGCAATGCCTATTAAATAAGGGTTATCGCTATCAAGTATCTTTGAAAGGATAGCCCTGGCATTGGTCGAATTAGGAGTAACACTAAGAGGATTGCCGACACCTTTTATTTTAACATTGTTATCCCCGGGCAGAAAATGAAATGGCACATAAACATATTTTTGGACATAAGGGTCAAGTGAAATTGGAGACAGAGATTGAGTCATTATGGGATAATAATAACCTCCATTTGCCTTCAGCCTTTGCGGGAAATTGATTTCTTCTCCATTGATCGAAAACTGCCCTTCATTGTTATCATCTACAAACTGAGATGCATAGGCAACTATATCGGGGTTGTTCAACTTTGTTATTTTTGCCATTGCATAAATCAAATAATAATGAAAATCCTTTTCCATGATTCCCTCCCGCTATAAATTTATGGTTGATAAATTTTTATTGCCCCTGTATTGATTCCTGCTCTATCTATATCTTCAGGTGTAGTATTGGAAACGCTTATTGTGTTATCTAAAAAATTGTTTTTCATAAGTACGAGTTACTTCTTCATCAAAAACACATATTTCAGACAACCGAAACGCAACGTTGAAGCTGATTAATTGTATGAATAATGCATCCAATTTGTATTTGTCTTGGTTCTCGGGGTGCCATATTCCTTTTCTTTTAGATGTATGATGGTGCAAAAAACCTCTCAACTCGATAATTTGATCAATAATATTTTCGGGAGATTTATTTTTGTATTTATTCTCGTACTCTTGTTTAAGTTTTGGGTTTGACAGAATTCTCGTTCTTGGGTCATTTTGTACTGACTGAATTGATTCAATCAAGATCGTAGAATTCTTGAATTCTGTACTTATTTGTCTTTTTTTAAATTTTCCGTTGCCGTAAGTAGACTCCAGTAGAAAATAAAAGTTGTATATCGCTTCAATATATCTTTTTTCCTCAACATCAATTCGACCTTTTCTATAAAAACTTAGGGCGACTTCTACATCATATCCTTTATCAGCCCCGATAATTGACCTAGCAATTATATCAAAGGGAGTTGGTATGATTTCGTTATCAGATAATTCTGTAGTACCTGTTTTGAAGTTAAATATTTTCATTTTTTCTTTTTCTTCTTCATTCTCTGGAATCCATTCAATTTGGGGATAGTTTAAACCAATAGAATGAACGCCATATAATGAAAGTAACCCTTCAATTATACGAAGTTCCATTCTCACGAAAAATATCAGCGGGTTTTCAGATATGTTTAAATGGAATGCTACTCCAGGGGTTGAACTTTTCGATATATTGGGCCAATAACGTTCATCATCTGTTTTGATGGTTACCACAATATATGTAGCGACACCGGACTCATTTACTTCAAATTCGTAGGTCGCTCCACGTGCCATTATTGGATAAATATGTGAAGGCTTAATTTTTCCGATAATTTTAAACTTATATTTGCACTTCATTTTATTTACCGCCGAACATCTTATTAAACTACTCTCCATAATATGGGTTTAAAATATAATGTCAACACGGAAGACGGATTGTGACAAATTTACTCTATATTTTAGTAAAATTTACTTGAAAATATAGAGTAAAACCATAATATGGATAATATATCCGCTTAAACAGATAGGGGAAGAAAAAGTATAGTTATATCAAATGCAAAGACACGGCCCGATGACAATACACACTTGACTTTACACCAAAAAGTGTGTAAGATTGCTAAAAAAGTAGGAGGTTAAAAATGCCAACTAATTTAGCAATCGATGACAGTCTTTTAGAAATGGCAAAAAATATCGGCAAGCATAAAACAAAACGAGCTGTTGTTACAGAAGCATTGCAGGAATACATTCAACGACGCAAACAATTTGAGATTACTAAGCTGTTTGGGAAGATCGATTATGATAATGAGTATGACTATAAAAAACAGCGAAACGCTGAATGAAAATCATCGTTGATACATGTATTTGGTCTCATGCCCTAAGAAGAGGTTCCGCCTCTGAAGCAGCGATTGTCCGAGAGCTAACTGAATTAATAAAAGAGGTTAGGGTTCAGTTAATTGGTCCTATACGGCAGGAATTATTATCCGGTGTCAAATTGAAAAAGCAATTCGATGAATTAAAACATTACCTCTCTGCATACCCCGATTTACCACTAAACTCGCAAGACTTTGAAAAGGCAGCGGAATTTTTTAATACTTGCAGAAAGAAAGGAATTCAAGGTTCAAATACAGATTTTTTGATTTGTGCAATAGCATTTTATCGTGGTTTTGAGATATTCACCACAGACAAAGATTTTGTCAATTATCAAAAATATTTCCCGATAAAACTTTATCAGCTAAGAAAATATGAATAAAGTCGGACGTCTAACACGCCGCCAATCAACAATCAACCGGAATTTACCACGCTGGGCATGATTAGAAATAAGATCACAGGGGCCGTGTGTTAAGAAAAATTGAGAAGAAATATGATAATGCAAGATCCGACCCCAGGATTCTGCCTGACCCCGAGATTCTGCCGACAGACAATCATGCGAGAGCAGGTTGGTCGGCTGAAAGCGATGGTTAGCTACCGACGTATCACTTCTTTAGTCGTGGCGTGATTGTTTTGCGTTTGGTTGCCTCCCACTCACGCGCCGAATCTTCTGTTTTTGCAGTACCTACTTTGACAATTCGACCACCAGGCCAACGCTGGCGATGCTCTGCCTCACGCCTTTCAAGATCATTAGTAATTCCACTATGAACAATCTTGTTCTTGACTTTGAAGTCGTATGTATAGGTATCACGCTTTTTCATTGAACACCCCCTTTCGCTCAGCTAACGTTAGAGTGCCTCTCTATAATTTCCTCGGCTCAGAGTTATTTACACTATAATCACCGGACTTAAATCTATTCTTACGCTCTTCATCTGCTCTCAACCCATTATCTATCACATATAGTAATGACTCACCGCCCTGAATACTTGGAATATTGAACATTGTTTCAGAATCCTTATAATGTCGGGTAATTTCATTAAGAAAATTTACTAACACTTTCAAGGCATCTTTAACTAACTTTCTATTTGCAGGTTTCAAAGGATTTATACCTTTCTCTATAGCAAGCTCTAAATCTCGATGTGCAATACGACGATTTCTCCAATCTCTGCAAAATTCCGTTGTTTTTTTAATCTCATCTAATAAATTATTCAATTTGCTCTTTAGATTTTCATCATTAACAAGAGATGGAAGACAAAAAATCGTTAAATTTTCCCTTCCAGCAATCCTCATTTTATCAGTTAATCTTGAAATGTGAAGAATTACGCCTTCCCATAGCAAACCTTGAACAATTCTAAAAAATGTAGGCGCAGCCTTATTCAATAGTTCTATCCTAGATTCGCTCGTCCCATATAAATCTACATATTCTTGCCACTCGCTGTGAAGCCACGCAACTTCTTGCCATATAGCAAAGAATTTCAGACCAAGGTCTTTCCCCATGCATTTGACATAATTATTCTTCGATTCTTCTGATGTTGAATAGCTTGCCATAACCTAAATGCGCCCTAACATAAGATTATGTGTACTAATGAAAATGGTAATTGTACCATTTTCAACTACCTAATCTCATTACAACTAAATTTTGCTGACTGTTTATTATCTCTTGAAATATACATATTTTTCCTTCTTTCAAACAATTAGTATATGTTGCTTAAAAAGCAACCTAAACTAAAAATCTACCGGATTTTTTACGCCTTGACTGTCTTGGTTAATCATATGTGCATAGATCATTGTTGTTTTGAATTGTTATGTCAAAATCTACATCTATGATAATATTAAATTGATCGAAAATCAAGTTTCATCAATTCTGATAAAAACATAATAATCCTTTTTGTGAGTTTACTTATTTTCACCTTCTATGATTGCTATTTCGTCAGAAGTGAGGTCGTAGAGTTGATAGACAAGCTGGTCGATTTCTGCTTCAAGGGCTTTTACATAAGCTTGTTTTTGGGAGCGGTCTAAATGATTTTCGGATGTGGTGATTGCAAGAATTTGATCAATAAGATCAATGAATGGTTCTTGTTCTCTGGGAGATGAATCCGCAATTGGAAGATTACGAAAATCATCGGGATAAAAGTAGTTTTTCAAACGGTGACGACGGATGTTATTGAGATATTTGAGCGCGAACGAAGAATTAAGAACAGCTAAAAGATACTTCAAATCGAACTTTTCAGAAATTGTTTCAAGCTGGGGGCGCAGCAAGCGATTAAATTTCTTAATGCTCGTTTGGATGCTCTTGTTGTTTATATTATGCAAATCTGCAAATCTGACAAATACAACAATGCTGTCATTACAAAGCAGTCCAGTTTCATCATAAACGCCGCCAGTAACGCGGCCACGCATAATTTTAGGGCGGTCATAAAGTTCAGGAAAAGTCTGACGACGCAATTGTTCCGGTACTCGCTTCGTGCCCCATTCAAGATACTTGTGTTGCTTGATATTGTATGATCCGATATCTTTGCCCTCAACATACATTCGTGAATGTATTTTTGTTTTCGTCTCTGAAATTAGATCATTTTTGGTGAATTTCCCCTTTGCTGTTTTTTCGTCTGCATTAATAACCATGCCTACGCTTAGGTAGCAAATATCACCGAGATTGACAGTTCGTGCTTTTAAGCCAATTGGATTATATTCTTTGCGGAACGCATCACGACCCAATGATTTGAATTCATCTGTTGGAATCTCTGTCTTGTTAACTATATTTTCAAAAGAGTAGCGACGAATGATTTTTGTGGTTTTATCATCTGCTTCTGTTTTGTCAATGTGCAACACCACAGGAATAACTCCTGCTTCAAAAATTTCCATCTCCTCAAAATAATCAATAGAACGTGGAAAGCATTTTTCTTGAACTAAGTCGAGTATTTTAAAGGCGTATTTAGAGGTACAAATAGCATTTGACACTATGTAGATAAGATTACCTTTTGTATTGGCAATGTTTAATCCTCTTTCAATAAACGGCACCATTAAATCCCATTTTTCATAAAGCGTTTTAAATGTCTTTAAATCCTTAATTTTCTTTCTAAAAGCAAGGTATTCTGGCCCGGAATCAGCCCGCACATACGGCGGATTCGCAATCACCACATCAAATCCACCCCTTCGGCTGTGCTCAGAGCTGGCTTTTTGATGAAACACTTCTGAAAAATAAACTTTAAAATCAAACTCTTTGTGTCCGTTCGTGATTTTGCTTATTAATTCTTCAATTTGATTTTTATATTCTCGTTTCTTTGTTGGATTGGTTTCATTAAAAAACAGTGGTTTCAATTTTTCCAGTTTATTAAAAAGTTCATAATTTAGCAGGTTTTTTTCCACCCCAAGCAGCGAATTCCCGCAAACCATCTTATAATCCAAATTCGGCAGCGGCTTTATATTCTTTATATCCTCTTCGTCCACCATCAGCGAAAGCCAGAGTCTCAATTTGGCAATCTCCACCGCTCCGGGATCAATGTCCACACCGTAGAGGGAGTGTTCGATACAATCTCTTTTAAAGCAGTAGAGGATCCGGTTTATTTTTTCATTGTATTTATTTATATAAGTTGTATCCAAATATTCAGTTTCTACAAAGAAATTTCTTGCCTTAACAATCTCTGTCATCATCCCTACCGGAAAAGCACCGGAACCCACAGCAGGATCACAGACTGTTACGTCAAGAAGTAATTGGTCAATTTCAATTGCGTATTTTTTAACCTCCTTGAAATATTGATTTTCTTTATAGCTCCCTTTGTAATCATGCTTATTTTCATTTTTTTGCTTCGCAGTTTTTAAATACTCAATATATTTTTCACCTTTAAGTATTAAAAATTCTATTGATTCTTTACTGACTTTACTGTCCATTTCGGTCGCCAGATAATTGATCAAACTCTGTTGGCACATATAATGCACAATCTCACGGGGCGTGTAATAAACTCCAAATTTTTTGTTGAATTTATTTTCCTCACCCTTTTTGCCGCTTTTCAGCGCTTTTTTAAATTCATTATAATTATCCGGGCGGATGGCATTGAATTTTTCATAAGCTTTGCCCAGCAGTTCAGGATCAATTGCCACTTCCTTTTCCAGCGGTTCGTCTTCTCTGACGGTAAAGTTGTAACGGTCAAAAATATCCAGGATGCCATCGCCGATGTCGTCTTCCTTTGTTTTGTTATTATTGGAAAACAGTTTGTTGGGCAAAAGAATGTCGGTATGCACCCAGTCGTAATTGCCGATAGGATCAAAAAGTCCTCCATTCAGGAAGGGGATTTTGCAATTGAACTGACTGAAATAATAATCTTCATGCTTACGATCTTCACCAGTCCTTAGTGCTTCATAAAAAAGAGGTTCTAAAATGTCATTAAAGAAATTTTCATAATCGCCATGCTTTTTATTAAACAATTCTCTCAGGAACTGTTTCGATCCCGTGCCCCAGGCATCATCGCGGCCTACTCCGAACCAGCCTTTTTTCTGTAGAAAATAAAGAAAAATAATCTGTCCGAGCAGCTTCTTTGCGAAATTAACCGTGTCAACGCCCTTGATTTCAAAATCATCTTTTACCTTTTGATTATTTTCAACCACTCTGTCCAACTCTTCTTTTGTACGGAGGAAAAGTTCACGATATTTGAGGAAAAACTCTTTGGTAACGATCTCAATATCAAAGGCTTTTTCGATCTTTTCCAGGGTTGGAGATTGTTCATCATCTGCCAGAATACCTTCAAGCCGGCTTTGGGCGGTGTGGCTTTTTTCATTAAAGCCTACCAGAAAAGATTGACGACGGGCAGGAGTGAATTCTTCTTTTACCTTGCCCTTCTTGTCAAACTTGTATTCCATTTTAACGAGCGAAAAACGCCAGTCGTCTTCACCGGGAGAGACAAACGCGAACAGACCGGCATCTTTTTCGCCTCTATCAACAAGATATCTGCCGGCAAAATTTCTTTGCGTAGAGCGAGCATGGTCAAGCGAATAGCCTTTTTGGAGATATGCAATTATTATATCAATCTTTTTACCTTTGGGTGAATTGTAAGTTCCAATACGTTCATATGTTTTAATAACAGTTCTAAACATCTCTTTTACATCACCACGAGCGTGAAAAGCCTTGGATTCGTCAATGCTATTTAAAAAGTTTTTTATAAAATTGATAAATCTCGTTTTATCAAAAGACTTTTCAAAGGTCTTTCTGATAATTTCCCGCGCCTGTTGTTTATTCATATTTTATTCCTTAATTAATGGCTATGTCTGATAAATGCCTGAAATATGTCCGTTAAACCAACTCATATTTCCAGCCTCTCTTTTCACCAATTTCTTTCAAAATATTTTTATCTATTAAATCTTGCATAGTAAAAAATGACTCTTCGCGCAATCGAGTTGGTCAATTATGAATATTTCAACTGCCATGTCTGTTCCCCTCTTTGGCAAAGAGGGGTTAGGGGAGATTTTATGAATCATAATTCTCTCCATATTTTTTCTATAACCGTATTGATTCGCTTCAATACGTCTCTATCTGAAAACCTCAGAACAAGTATTCCGTTTTTCTTCATGTGATCATCTCTTATATGATCTTTGTCTTTTCCTTCAGCGCTATAATGCTGTCCACCATCAACCTCTATAACCAGTTTTGATTTAGGGCAATAAAAATCAACAATATAATTGCCTATAGTCTTTTGCCTGTAAAATTGTAATCCTTTTAATTGCTTTCGTCTAATCCTTGACCATAGTAGTATTTCCGCATCGGTCATGTTTTTTCTGAGATTTCTCGAAAACTGTTTTAAGCTTTTATTATATGAAAGCATCACCGCTATCCTGTATCTTCAAATCCCCCCCCCTACCCCCTTTTTCTAAAGGGGGAAATTATCTATGGATATCATCATTAATAAAATTTCACCAACTCACCTTCACGATGAGTCTGAAAACTTCCTGTTTGAGATTCTTTATTTGTCATATATTATTCTCCAGTCAGGCCTGCCTGTGCAGTGCACGCATACAGATATAATGAGAGTATCACTTCACGTTTACCGAATATTGCGGGGTTTTGCTCTGCATAATGGCTTTGCAATAATTTTTCAGATATTTGAGTCTGAAGAACTGACAGCACTTTGAAAGGATTTGTCACTTCATCTTTTAGCGCATTCAGAGCTTTTAATGTATTTTTTGTCGTTTCTTTAGGCAGGCCGCCTTCATCAAGCTGGGTTAATATTTTTCTGAGGTAAAGCTCCTGATCTTCTGTAAATTTCTGCGTATTTTTCATTGTTGCCTTTAGAATTCGCATGATATTGGCGGCGCTGTCGTGCCCTCTTCTTTTTTGAGGTTCGGCCATCTGTTCGGTTGTGGCGACAATAAAAGCCTCCTTGTTGCCGTCCAAAAGATCATACATCTCGGCCGGGAGTTTTTTCTTTTTTTCATCCGGTCCGCTTTCAAGCAGCTTTGCTGCTGATATAAAATCCAGTTCTTCGGTCGGTTGCTTTATCTGCGATATGAAAAATTTTTGCGGTTTCCCATGTCGGAAATAGGTGATAAGCGCTCCGGCAGTAACCTCAGGTGGGATAATCTCAGGTGGGATAATCTCAGGCTGGAAGCCTGAGTTACTATGGGAGTCACCCTGAAGACTTTGGAGAAAAGGTGGTGCTGTTTTTGCTGTGCGGGCTTTTTTCGGTAGGTGTTTTATTTTTTCAAAAAGGTCGGGATCGTTTTCACGAATTTCCCGTATAACCTGCAGATATTTCAGTTCGCTTTCCTCAGTTTCATCATCACCTTCCAATATCTTTTTTGAAACAAGACGATCAAACAGCTCGTGAGAGCCGATAGGTTCTCCTTCGGTCAAAAGCTCGGCGTCTCCTCCAAGAAGAGTCAAAAAGGCATTGATCTTTGCTTCTGCCGCCTCTTTTAGCTTGATTTGATCGTTAGATTGTTTGGTAGGGAAAAAGTTGAAAGTATGGATAACATCAAACGGTGTATCAACTCTGTTAATGCGCCCTACTCTCTGCATCATTTTGGTCGGATTCCATGGAATATCATAATTGATCACTACATTGGCACGATGCAGATTGACACCCTCAGAAAGAACTTCAGTAGAAATAAGTATGCGGTAATCGTCTTTCCTGTGACGGGCTCTGGCGTCAAAGTTTTCGGTAACTTTATCGCGCACAGACTCGCCTGAACCTCCGGTAAACAAAAGAACTCTGCCGGGATATTCTTCGATAATATTTTTGAAAAGATAATTGGCGGTCTCCTTCGATTCGGTAAAAATAATAAGATGATTCTTTTGCAAAACTCTGTTTTTCGACAGTTCATTTATAAATTTTATGAGTTTCGGATCACGGTTTACATTTTGCCACAGTTTTTTGATTTCCGTCAAGACAGCACGATCATGTTCCAGGTCATTTTTAAGTTCTTTTCTAAAATCTTTGCTCTCATATTTTTCCGCTTCGCCTTTATCTATCAATCGTTGAATTGCTGCATCATCATCGTTCTCAAGAAGTTCGAATATTTGATTGGTGTGTTTTTTGCTGACATAAACAGTGCCGTTGTCAAACTCTTTTATGAACATTTCATAGGAATGCAAAAATCTGTCCACTGAATTTCTAAATGCAAAGAAACTGCTTTCCAGGCGTTTAATTAGTAATATTTTCATAAATCTGCCCATATTTTTCTGAGCTAATTCTTCAGGTTGAGTGATTTTGCCTGTATAATACAACATAGGCATATAGCGCGCATACTTGAATTGCAGGGCAATAAGATTGATTGTTTTTGTGAATATATCGTCTTCATTATCATTGAGCTCGTAAAATAACGGCTCAGGTTTTTTTACTTCCGGAAATTTTAGCCCCTGCTCTTTTATGTCCTTGCTGAAATATTTTTCAATCTCTCTTCTGGTGCGGCGAACCATTAGATATTTCAGCACCTTTTCGCGTATTTCTCTTGCGTTCGCCCTTACAATAGCTATATATTCCGCATAGTCCTTTTTTCTATCGAGATTTTTAAGCCTTTTGTCAAGTCTGTTAAAAAAAGATTCCAGATCGGGCAGATTAGGGATGGTGCTTTTTTTGGTTTTCTGAAACAGTTTAAGCAGGCTTAAAATATCTTTCGGAGTGTTGTTGTAGGGAGTTGCCGTTACAAGAATAATTCGTTTACCGCGGCAAATTTCCGCCAGTTTCTCATAGCTTGCAGTTGTTTCCGTTCTGAAGCGATGAGCCTCGTCTATGATAATGTTTTTGTATTTGCCTGTTCCCTTATACAGCAGATTGTCCAGTTTGCCGAGCGATTCAAAATCAGCCGGAACCCGAAAATCAGAAAACACATTAGGCCATGAACCGGGATTTGATTCTTTTAAAAGCATAGGCGGTGCTATAACAAGCGTTCTGTCAGTTAGTTGATTTGCCAACATGGCCGAGATATAGGTTTTTCCCAATCCGACAACATCCGATATGAATACACCGCCATATTCCAGAAGTATCTTTTTGGCATTCAGAACTGCCTGTTCCTGATATTGGAGCCTTTTGAAGTTCTGCGGCAGATATTTAACAAACAGTTCATCGGTTTGGCCCAGATCATCATTAAAATATTCGTAGAGAAACTTTAGATAAAGTTGATAGGGTGTGATATTTTGAGTCAGCCAAGTCTTATTCTGAATGGTTTGAACATATTTTTCACTAACATCTACGGCATCATTCCACAATTCCTCAAATTTATTTTTAGCAAATTCATAGTCACTTCTGTTTTTCAGTTCTACATTGAATTCAAGATTATCGATTAGTCCCGATTGCGTGAAATTGCTTGAGCCGGTGATAACGCGGCCGACATCTCTGTCGCCTTCTCTGAAAGTCATGATGTAAAGTTTGGCGTGAACATTTTGTGACGGATAAGCCCTGATTTCCAGCTTGCCGCTTCCGATCCATTCGATAAATTTATAAACACCTTGTTCAACATCTCTATTATCCTCTGATACTTCCATCTCTTTTTGTACAAGATTTTCAACTTGCTGTTTGGTTTCTGCATGAGAAAAATCAAATGTTTGCTGAGAGGGTTTACCGGCATCTTTCATCATATCAAAAGTCTGCCTGTTTGTGTTGATACCGATAAGGATCCTGATTTTTTCCGTAATTTCCAAAGATCTATAGATTGCATAAAATCCGCTTGAATAGAAGTATCCCGCGAGACAATCGAAAAATGCCGAATCTTTGATAAGGACTCCGAAGCGATCTTT
>JAADIB010000152.1 GCA_013151565.1 Chlorobiota bacterium | reverse complement strand
TTTCTTTTTAAGGTTTTCATTAATTCCTATTTAAACAATGCCTATAAAAACAGAGTTAAAATTAACTCTATCTTTTCAAAAGTGAAAATTTATATTGGTGTAAAAACTTTGCCGTGTATCACATATTTTATTAAAACTTTCATTTCTATTAAAGATATTTAAACTTAAAAAACAAGATTTGGATCATTGATAATTTCTGCTTCAATTGGAAACAACTCCCCTTATTCTTAAATTTGTTTTTTATCTCATTCAACTTTATAAAACTTGAAAGTATCCGAAGCAAAAAAAGTTCTAATAATCAGACTAAGCTCGCTTGGCGATGTTTTGCTTGCAACTCCAGTGGTGAGAAGCTTAAAGAAAAATTATCCCGATTTAACAATCGATTTTTTTGTAAAACAAAATTTTGAAGTTGCTATTCGGTTGAACCCCAATATTAACAGTATGATCATCTACAATGATTCCCCGGAACTTGCAACACAGCTTAAAGAAAACAATTACGATCTGGTCATCGATCTGCATAATAATTTCAGAACTAAAAAAATTGTTAAGCAGCTTGGACTTCCCTATTATAAATTCATTAAACCCAACTTGGAAAAATTTCTTCTCGTACATACAAAAATAAATTTGCTAAAGGAAAAGAAACCGATTCCGGTACGCTATGCTGAAGTTATCCCCGATTTTAATTTGGATGATAAAGGACTCGAACTATTTATTCCCGATGGCATTCACTCTGAATTAGAAGGCTTAAATAATGTTGTAGGTTTTGCTCCCGGTGCATTCCACTTTACTAAAAGATGGCTAATTGAGTATTATGCCGAGCTGGGGAAAAAGTTGAACGAAGATGGTTATACGATTGCAATACTCGGCGGTGAATCTGATAAAACGATCTGCATGGATTTGCAGAAGATGATTCCAAATTCTCTTGATCTATCTAACAACAATAATCTGTTTCAAACTGCGGCTCACATCAAAAACTGTGAAGCGCTGATATGCAACGATTCGGGTTTGATGCACACAGCTTCGGCGATAGGCACTCCTGTTATCGCAATCTTCGGATCGACAGTAAGAGAATTTGGTTTTGCTCCATATGGCATTAAAAGTATTGTTGTGGAAAACAGTGAGTTGAAATGCCGTCCATGCACACACATCGGCAAAAGCAAATGCCCGAAAGGACATTTCAAATGTATGAAAGAAATTACGCCTGATCTGCTTTATGAAAAATTTAAAAAATTCTTGGAAGATCTATGAAAAAATTTTGGTTCATAGTTTATAATGTTCTTGTTATCCCATGGCTTACTTTGTTTTTCAGTTTTGTTTCGTTATTTAACGACAAAGTAAAACGAGGTTATACTGAAAGGAAAAAACAAAACCCGAAGCTAATAAAGAAATTTGAAAAATTGGACAGATCAAAAAAACTGCTTTGGTTTCACTCTGCCTCACTGGGTGAGTTTGAACAGGCAAAACCGATCATTCAGAAAATTAAACAAGAACAGGATGTTAACATACTTGTTACATTCTTTTCTCCTTCAGGGTATGATAATTCCCAAAAATATCCCTATGCCGACGTGATCGCATACCTCCCCGTTGATTCAGTTAAAAATGTGAGAGAATTCATTTCAATTTCCAATCCTGATATTGCAATTTTTATGCGGTATGATGTTTGGCCGAATTTAATATGGGAGCTTGGAAATAGGAATATTCCTTCGATGATAGTTGATGCAACAATGCGTAAAAATTCCAAAAGAAAGTTCCCGATCATCAAGGGTTTTCATACTTCTCTTTATCAAAATTTCTCCAAAATTCTAACAGTATCAAAAGAGGATCTAATAGGTTTTAAAGATTTTAAAATTGATAAAAACAAATTAGATGTTATTGGTGAAACTCGTTTTGATAGAGTTTACCAAAAAAGTTTATCAGCGCGGGATAAAAAGCTTTTTAAAGATGGATTGTTTGAAGGAAAAAAAGTTTTTGTTATCGGAAGCTCATCAGAATATGACGAGAATGTTGTATTCCCTGCTTTTGAAAAATTGTTAAAAAACGATCCCAATTGTGTGTTAATCATTGCTCCTCACGAACCGGATCTGATCACTTTGGAAAAAATTGAAAACACCTTTGCCGGGATAGAAAAAACCATTCGTTTTTCATCAAAAAACAACTATCAAGGTGAGAAGATTATTATAATTGATTCTATTGGTATATTGTTAACTCTTTATTACTATGCTGATGTAGTTTATGTGGGAGGTAGTTTTAAAGAAGGAGTTCACAATGTTCTTGAGCCTGCAGTTTATGGTATTCCATTATTTTTTGGACCTAAAATTGAAAATAGCCAAGAAGCGCTGGAACTTGTAAAGCGCGGAGGTGGTAAAATTGTTAACAATAAAAAGGAAGCATACCGTATGTTAAGAACCTTCTCAAATGATCCAGCAGAGAGAAAACGGATGGGTGATATCTGTTTGGAATATGTGAACGAAAATATTGGAGCATCGGATAAAATAATTGCAGAAATACATAATTTATTGTCTGTAAATCGTTCTTAATCCGATTTACCTTGAATAAATAGGCTTCATTCTTTACTTTTGGCAAATAAATTATTTTTAAAAACTAATCAACGGACGAGCATGAAAAACTTAGACTTATCACAGTATGGAATTACCGATGTAAAAGAGATAATTCATAACCCTTCTTATGATTATCTTTATGAAGCTGAACTCGACCCTTCGCTGGAAGGATATGAAAAAGGACAACTTTCAGAGCTTGGAGCCGTAAATGTAATGACCGGTATATTCACTGGCAGATCTCCCAAAGATAAATATATTGTTATTGATGATAATGTTAAAAACAATGTTTGGTGGGCTAGCCAAGCTAAATCTTCTGATAATAAACCTATCGATAATGAAGTATGGGATCATTTATACAAAATTGGCGCTGATCAACTCTCGGAGAAAAAATTATATGTGGTTGACGGTTTTGCAGGCGCTAATGAGAACACAAGACTCAAAGTTCGTTTCATTATGGAAGTTGCATGGCAGGCGCATTTTGTTAAAAATATGTTCATTCGTCCTACAGAAGAAGAACTTGAAGATTTTGAACCTGACTTTATTGTACTAAATGCTTCTAAAGCAGTAAATAAAGATTGGCAAAATATGAAGAGAGCTGATGGTGTTCCTCTGAATTCAGAAAATTTTGCTGCGTTTAACCTCACCGCAGGAAGAGCTGTTATCGGCGGTACTTGGTACGGCGGCGAAATGAAAAAAGGAATTTTCTCAGTTATGAATTATTATCTTCCCCTAAAAGGAATTGCAGCAATGCACTGCTCTGCAAATGTTGGCAAAGAAGGTGATGTTGCAATCTTTTTCGGATTATCCGGCACTGGAAAAACCACTCTTTCAACCGATCCTAAAAGAGCGTTGATTGGTGACGACGAGCACGGATGGGACGATGACGGTGTGTTCAACTTTGAAGGCGGATGTTACGCTAAAACAATTAACCTTGATAAAGAATCTGAGCCTGATATTTATAATGCAATAAAAAGAGATGCACTTTTAGAAAATGTTACTCTTGACGAAAATGGAAAGATTGATTTTACCGATACATCAGTTACACAGAATACTCGTGTATCATATCCGATCTATCATATTGAGAATATCGTTAAGCCGGTTTCAAAAGCTGGTCATGCAGATAAGGTAATTTTCTTAACTGCCGATGCTTTTGGTGTAATGCCTCCGGTTTCTAAATTAACTCCGGAACAGACAAAATATCATTTTCTTTCCGGATTTACAGCAAAATTAGCCGGCACTGAACGAGGCGTAACTTCTCCGCAGCCGACTTTTTCAGCATGTTTCGGTGCAGCGTTCTTACTTCTTCACCCAACAAAATACGGTGAAGAATTAGTAAAAAGAATGGAAGCGAATAATGCGAAAGCATATTTGGTAAATACCGGCTGGAATGGAACGGGAAAGAGAATTTCTATCAAGGATACACGCGGAATAATTGATGCAATTCTCGACGGTTCAATTGAGAATACTGATACAAAAACACTTCCTATCTTTAATTTGGAAGTTCCAACTTCATTACCAGGAGTTGATGCTGGAATCCTTGATCCTCGCGACACTTATACCGATCCTTCAGAATGGGATAAAAAAGCAAATGAACTTGCCCAATTATTCATCAAGAATTTTGAACAATATACCGATAATGAAGAAGGTAAAGCGCTTGTAGCTGCCGGACCTCAACTATAAGAAAATTCTTTTGAATTTATCTAAAAACGGCGTTTTGGTCCAACCAAAACGCCGTTTTTTTATAGAAAGTTATGAAACAATATTTTAGAACTTATTCCCTTTCAAATTCACGATTTTTACAGAATTATCACTGAATTTTTCGTTTTAGGATGATATATCTTGTTTTTTTATGTCTTATTATATAACATATCTTCTCGAAATGAGCATTAAGTAAGGGATAAATTGATAAATTCAACTCGTTTTCGAAGGTTTTTTATGGAATGACTTTTGATTTTTAAGGGTGTTGCAAATCTGATTTGTAACTCCCAGCCAAAAGACGAACTATCTAAGCGTTTTTAATTAAATAATACAATTAGGAAACAAAGTGGCTGTGGAGAACATATCCGAAAATCAAATCAGGCGGATTTTTGAAAATGCGCCGGTTGGAATTCTGACTCTGAATTCAAATTTTGAGATTGAAGGGGTGAATCAATCCGCTCTTCAGTTTGGAATATTTGAATATGAGGGAAAAACCAATCTTATCGGAAAAAATATCTTTACACTCGATGTTTTCCATTCAGATGAAGTTAAAAACGACTTAGAATATTTCAAAGAAGGAATTCCTTTCGAAACCGAAATATCAGTTCAAAAATCGTTTGGTAATACCGAATTAGTGATTGTAGTTAAAGGAACCCCGATCATAATAAATGATAAATTTGAGGGCGGAATAATTGTAATTGAAGACTTCAAAACCTCAACTGAATCTTCACCCGATAAAATATTCCGCTCGGAAATATTCAATAGTTTACTTTCTTCCATATCAGATTATTTTTTAGTTACCGATATTTACGGTAACATCAAATACACCCTCCCCAATGAGATGCTTAGACCAAACCATCCCGTTATTAAAACTGCGGGTAAAACACTTTTTGATCTTTTCACCGATCTCAACGCAAATTTGATTGAGCAAACGCTGGTTGAAGTTGTTAAGGATAAAAAACCGCGAACTATCGAACTGCCTCAAAAAGAGCATAAATTCGGCAGTGATTTTGCATTAACATTAATCCCTATTGTTGAAAGATCGGTGAAGATCAAATATTTCTTCATTCTATTCAAAGATAATTCAGAAGAACGCGAGAAATTCACAAATCTGAAGAGTGAAATACAGGAATTAAAAGCTTACCGAAGTATAACTTCTGCAATTGTAGACGCAGTGATCAGAATTAATCTGAAAGGAAACATTACATTTTGGAACGATTCCGCAATTGAATTATTCGGATTTACAAAAAGTCAGGTTTTCGGAAAGTTTATTGGCAATATTCTGCCGGAAATCGATCAAATTTATTTTGAGAATCTGCTTGATAATTTGAAGACCTCAAAAACATTCAAAACTCAGCTAAAGATTGAGTCGAACAATATTACAAAGATAATCGAGATGAGTATTTCTCTTACTAACGAAGATGAAAGTTCACTGGTCGCCCTTTGTTCTGATATTACAGACAAGGTGAATTTAGAGAGTGATCTGAGAAGATCGGAAGAAAGTTTTAGAAATATCGTTACTAATACCCGCGAGTTTATCTGTACGTTCAGCATTGAGGGAAATATCAATTATGTTAATCCTTATTTTGTAAAAGAATTCGGATACACTGAAGAAGAATTGCTGAACTTGAATTTGATGGATCTGATTGGTCTTGAAAGTATGAATGAAGATATTCCGGATATTCAGAAAATAATAGAAGAACAGAATGAAGCAATTGAGCTTACACTTCTTAAAAAAGATAAAGAGAAAGTATACGTTCTGGCTAACTTTACAGCAGTTTCTGACTTTGACGGGAAACCTAAATACTATACTTCTGTGTTCACGGATATTACCGAGACTAAAAAAGCTGAAAATGACTTTTTGATGATACGCTCGGTATTTCAAACTTCTCATGATGGAATTACTGTTCAGAAGAATAGAAAATATACATTGGCAAATGAGTCTTTTGTTAAAATGTTTGGTTACGATAGTGTGGATGAGATCCTTGGAAAAGATCCTCTCGATTTCGTATCCAACAATGATCTGTACAGAGTGGCTAAGTATATTGAAGACCTCGAGAAGGGGGAAGAATCACCATCGAAGTATATTTTTAACGGGGTTAGAAAAGACGGTACAACAATAATTGTTGAGAAATCTGTCAAGTCTTTCAGTTCCGCAAAAGAATTTTATGTAGTTGCCTCTTATCGTGATATCACCGAGCAGCAGAATTTCTTAAAAGCTTTGGCAAACTCTGAGGAAAAATATAGAAACATCACTGAAAATATCAACGATTCCATGTGGACTGCTGAGTTGGTTGATGGCAAGCTAAAACAAGTTTTTTATACTGCTGCAATTAAAAAGATCACCGGATATGAGGGTGAAGAATTTATCAATAATCCTAAATTCTGGATTAAGATAATTCATCCGGACGATAAAAAAGAAGTCATTAGAAATATTCAAAGAATTTATAAAGATCCGGCAAAAAGCAGCGGAGAGGTTGAATACAGAATAGTTAACAAATCCGGGACTATTGTCTGGATAAAGAACAAATTGAATATTATCAGGAATAGAGAAGGCGGAATTGAAAGAATTTACGGTCTTGTTAGTGACGTAACACTAAGCAAGCAGAGTGAAGAAAAGATAAGAAAATCATCGGAAGAACTGAAATTATTGAATGAATCAAAGGACAGGTTCATTTCGATAGTTTCACATGATCTTAGATCGCCGTTCAGTTCAATACTCGGTTTCACCGATCTTCTTCTTACCGAGAGAGATCTTCCGGAGGATAAACAGGTTCAGTATATAAACTTCATTCAGGAATCTGCTAATAATATGCTTTCACTTGTAAACTCATTACTGGATTGGACAAGACTGCAGACCGGTAGAATTGATTTCACCGCTGAAAAACTAAACGCAAGCGGAATTATAAATAAGGCATTCCAAATGCTTACCGGCGCTGCAATGCAGAAAAATATTGAATTGGTTTCTGAAGTCAGTAAGGATCTTTCAGTTCATGCCGACACTAATCTCCTTCTACAGGTATTTAACAATCTCATCTCGAATGCTATCAAGTTTACAAATGAAGGGGGCAAGATCACGATATCAGCTAAACCTCTCATTGATAAGAAACAGATAGAATTCAGTGTTTCCGATACTGGAATTGGGATCAAGGAAGAAGATATAGACAAGCTCTTTACTGTCGCGACTAAACATACAACTACAGGTACTGCCGGCGAAAAAGGAAGCGGCTTAGGATTATCATTATGCAAGGAAATTGTTGAGAAGCATGGCGGCGAGATCTCCGTTGAAAGTCAATACGGATCCGGAACAACTTTCAAGTTTACACTTCCTGTTTCATCAACAAGAATTCTACTGGTCGATGACTCAACACACGACAGGATCCTTTACTCAAAATTATTAAAGAGTATGGTGCCGGGATTTGAAATTGATACGGCTGCAAACGGTGCAGAAGCTTTTGAAAAGATCAAAACTAACTCACCTGCATTGGTTATTTCCGATCATAATATGCCTAAGATGAGCGGTTATGAACTTGTGAAGCAGTTGAAACTCTCGGACCTTACTTATAAACCGCCGGTAATTATTCTCAGCAGCGATTTGACCCAAAGTATTGTTGATGATTACAATCAACTTGGAATAGAATATGCATTTAAAAAACCAGTCGGTTTGGCAATATTCAAAACAGCAATTGAGAAATCACTTCAAAAAGCTTTTGTCAGTTGATCTGATAATCAAGGATTGAAAAGTTTTTCCATCCCTTAAAATCAAAATGCCACCACTCGGTTTCTATCGGTTGAAATCCAAATTTGATCATCGTATCGCGCAGAAGTTTTCTGTTCGATTTTATCTTGTCCGGCAGATCAGGATAATCATAGTGAGCTTTCTCGGTAAAATTATCGTATCCGGTTCCCATATCAAGCTCAGCTCCGGTCGAATCAATAATTGTAAGATCAACAGCTGCGCCTCTGTTGTGCCGTGAACCTTTTGCCGGGTCTGCAACATATCTATTATCCGGCATTATCTTCCACATTTTTTTCTGTACGGATAGCGGGCGGTAGCCGTCAAATATTTTCATTTGCAGATTATAATTTTCTCTCAGATATGCTTGTATTTTTGCCAATGCTTCGCCGACAACTTTCCTTATGTAGACTTTATCCGTTGGATATAAAACCTGTCCGGTAAAATTATTAGTCGTGGCATATCTTACATCGGTTGCTATCGTTGAATCGATACTTGCCAGAGGGACAATAAGTGTATCGCTCTGCGCCTTTAGTGAGATAACGGAAAGGATTAAAATGACAAATAATGCTTTATAAGTTTTCATGGTGATTTTGGTATATAATGCCTTTATAAAATTACAAATCCTAATCTATTGAGTCGTCATTCCGGACTAGCCCGCAAGGTTTTGCTTGTCGGGAAACATAGCGGGCTTGATCCGGAATCTCATAATTATTAAATCTTCTAGATTCCCCCATTGGGGCAAGCTGTGTAAAAGCATCACAGAATGACAGTTATCTTTTTTACTCCTCCTTTCTCAAAACCAGTCCGCTTACTGCGGGTATATTAACACTGCCCGAAACGGTTGATAGTTCTTCCACACCGGCTTCA
>JAADIB010000221.1 GCA_013151565.1 Chlorobiota bacterium | reverse complement strand
ATCAGAAAAGCAATAGTGTAAGCGTAACTACAATGGACACCACCTCCCATAACTTTGCTTGGGAGACTTACACCTTTGGCGGAGTAAACGGCAGCAGTTACTTAAAAGACGTAGCCATAATAAACGAAAACAACATTTGGGCGGTAGGCGAAATACACACAGAAGAAACAGACCAATTTGACAGCAACGGCGTTTGGGTTAAGCCTTATAACGCTATTCACTGGGATGGGAGTACTTGGGAGTTGAAGAGGATATTATCTAGTTGCTCCTGAAAAAGCAAAAAAGCTTGATAACTGGTTTACAAAAGCAATAATAAGTAAAAATGACCATTGACAAAAATGCAAGGTTTAAATAAATTGGGATTAAACCCTTGCAAAAAGATGAGAAGAAAATGATAGGAAAACTACCAAGCAAGAATCAATCAGACCTTTTTAAGCCACTCTTGATAGATTTTATAGATATGCGACATGAGTTAGTGTTATTATCAAACAAAATAGATTGGAATCATTTAGAGAAAGAACTATCGGTTTATTATTCGGATAAAGGACAACCGTCGATGCCCATCCGTTTTATGAGTGGCTGCTTACTCTTGAAGCGTTACTACAATCTAGGAGACGAAACATTATCCGAAGCGTGGGAAATGAATCCATACATGCAATACTTTTGCGGCTATAGTCACTTTGAGCATAAATTTCCATGTGATCCAAGTGATTTTATTCATTTCAGAAAGCGTTTAGGAGAAGAAGGAATAGAGAAAATATTTATACATACCGTAGAACTACACGGAGAGAAAATAAAAAGCAAGCAATTGCTTTCAGATACAACGGCACAACGCCAAAGGCATCCCTTCGGGAGAGAATAACATCACCTATCCGACCGATTCAAAATTAGCAAAGAAAATAATAGATAAGTGTAACAAAATAGCTGAGAAAGAGTCAATAACACAGCGGCAGAACTATAAACGAGTAAGCAAACAGCTCTTAAGAGACAGCTACAACAGCCAACATCCAAGACGAAAAAAGAAAGCCCGAAAGTCGATGAAAAAGCTAAAAACCATAGCCGGTAGATTAGTAAGGGAATTAGAGAGAAAACTTCCGGAAGAAAGATTAAAATTATATCA
Organism: Chlorobiota bacterium; assembly: GCA_013151565.1. Classification (GTDB taxonomy): domain Bacteria; phylum Bacteroidota; class Ignavibacteria; order Ignavibacteriales; family Melioribacteraceae; genus SZUA-22. Next base: position 9,542 of record JAADIB010000221.1, on the reverse strand, counting down.
ATCGGATATAGAATTGTTCACACAAGTATTAAACCAGAAAAAAGAAGATAAAAATAAAATCTACAGTCTTCATAAATTCTTTACAAGTTATATATCGAAAGGGAAAGCCCACAAGAAGTATGAATTTGGAAATAAGATAGGTTTAATGGTTAATCCCACGGAGTTGGTTACTCTAGGAGTAGAGAGCCATGAAGGGAATCCGCACGATAGTAAAACCATAGAGCCCTTGATAAATCAGATGGAGAAAATTTTTGACTATCAACCCGAAGAAGTAATCTATGATAGAGGAGGAAGAGGATTGCAGGAAATAAACGGAGTAAAAATCTCAACGCCAAAACCACCGTTGAAACGAGATAGTCAATATCAGAAGATGAAGAAGAGAAAAAAGTTTAGGCGAAGAGCAGCAATCGAACCGGTTATAGGACATTTGAAAAAAGAATTTAGAATGGAACAGAACTATCTACACGGAGAAAGTTCCCCTAAAATCAATGCATTATTAGCTGCAGCTGGCTGGAATTTGAAAAAGTTAGCTAAAAAATTGAAAGAAAAACTTTTTTGGTTTTTTAAGAACTTCTTTTATCCTAATTTCAGCATCAGCTTTTTTAACAATTTGATGTTTAATAACATTTCGTAAGGATCGACTGGTTAGATGTTTTTGCGTTATTTGAATAAGATAAGTAACTACTTTCTACTTGCTTTTTTATAGAGGTTGATATATTTCTCCGCAGATCGTTTCCAAGAAAAGTCCTCGTTCATACCGTTAGTCTGAATCTTTTTCCATACCGGTTTATTATGGAAATCACGAATAGAGCGCTCAACTGCATTTGTCAATGCATATCCATTGTAGTCAGTAAACGAGTAACCATTGCCTGTATCTTTTCCGAGAGCGCTCATTTCATCCCAATCTTTTACTGTGTCGGCAAGACCGCCGGTCTTTCTTACTATCGGAACTGTTCCGTATTTAAGCGAGTATATTTGGTTCAGTCCGCAAGGCTCGTAATGTGAAGGCATTAAAAACATATCAGCCCCGGCTTCAATCAAATGTGAAAGGTCGTTATTATATCCGACATAAATTCCAAACTTGTGTGAATACTTATTTGCTAATGCATTAAAAGCAGACTCATACTCATATTCACCGCTGCCGAGTAATACCAGTTGAAAATTTAAACTCATTAAATATTCCATTGAGCTAAGAAGAATATCAAAACCTTTTTGAACTGCAAGTCTGGAAATCACAGCAATCACAGGAATGTTTCCATTAAAAGCCAAACCGAAATGTTTCAGCAATTCTTTTTTATTTTCCAATTTGCCTGAGAGATCCTTGATGGAGTAGTTGTGAGGAATATGTTTATCTGTTTCCGGGTTCCAGATGTTATAATCTATTCCATTCAAAATACCGTAAAAATCTTCCGATCTATAATTTAAAACATGATGCATTCCAAAACTGTATTCCGGCAGTAATAATTCACGTGCATAGGTTTCACTTACAGTGGTAATGATATCAGTAAAAGAAATTCCTGCCTTAAGAAAATTCAGTTTCCCTTCATGCTCAACTTGTCCGGGACTTTCAAAAAATCTCGGATTGATCTCTGCCTTGTATAAAGTCTCCTTCGGGAAACTCCCTTGATACCCGATGTTGTGAATTGTAAATACCGTTGCAGTTTTATTGAATATTTTATCCCAACTGTAATTATCCTTTATCAATAAAGGAATCAAACCGGTCTGCCAGTCATTAAGATGCACTATGTCAGGCTTCCACTTTAACTTTTGAATTAATTCAATTACAGCTTTCGAAAAAAGAATAAATCTTTCATCTTCATCAATATCGTTTGTGTAAATTGTATGGCGATGAAAAAAACGGGGATAATCGATAAAATATATCTCAACACGAGAATTAGGCAAATATCCTTTATGAAAATGCACATCCAAACTTCTGCCGGAAACACGTATTGGAATACTACCTATCCAGCTGATATATTCGAGACCAAATCTTTTTTCATCAACAGAAAAATATTTGGGCATAAAAACTTTAATATCATGTCCAAATTCTTTGATCTCTTTGGGCAGGGAGCCTGCTACATCGGCTAAACCACCGGTTTTTGCAAAAGGTACAACTTCGCTAGCTACGAATGCTATCTTCATATTATCTGTTTTGTTCAATAACTATAAATTTGAACACTAAATTTATTAAAATTTGAGCGGAATTATGAATAATTATCAATTCACCAGTTGATTTAACCAGAGGCTTTAAGATAAAATTGAATTTTGATTTGTATAAATCTAAAAATGATATAAAAAAATTTTGTATATTAATACCAGTTTAGAATAAGTAAATAAATAATAAATTAGTAAAGGTTGAAAAGATATTGATGATGCAAGTTGGGCAATTGCTGCTCTATAACGAGGAACGTTATGAGTAGAGGAAAGTCCGAACTCCAGAGAACAGGGTGCCGGATAACGTCCGGGGGTCAAATGCATAAGCGTTTGATTAAGGAAAGTGCAGCAGAAAAAATACCGTCCCGCTTATGCGGGGTAAGGGTGAAAAGGCAGGGTAAGAGCCTACCGCTTTGTTAGTAATAACAAGGGTCCAGTAATGGAGTTCCGACTAGTCGGAATCAGTGTAAACCCCACCTGGAGCAAGGTCATGTATAAGACTACCCGTCTATTTTAGACGGGTCAAAGTTGTTCGCTTTGTATGTCTTGGGTAGACCGCTAGAGTTTGATAGCAATATCAAATCGAGATAAATAATTGCCGTCCTGATTATTCGGGACACAGAATTCGGCTTATAGACTCGCATCATCAGTTGATTTTCTCCTATTAGAGAAAATGATTGAAAAAGTTTGGAAGATTAAAGATCAACCCGATGAAAAATCGGTTTTGGCTTTAGCCGATAGTTTAAACATATCTAACGTATTGGCAACGGTACTTCTCATCAGAAAAATAACTAATTTTTACGAAGCAAAAACTTACTTTCGTCCTGACATAGAAACGCTTTACGATCCCTTTTTGATGGATGGAATGCAGCAGGCAACAGACCGTGTGATTGATGCAATAACCAATAATCAAAAAATTGTTGTTTACGGAGATTATGACGTTGACGGTACCTCGTCCGCGGCATTGATGTATTTATTCCTTAAGGAATTGGGCGCTGATGTTGAAGTGCATATCCCGAATCGTTTGACAGACGGATACGGACTTTCGAAGGAAAGCATTGATTATTTAGCTGAGAAAAAAACCGACTTAATGATAACAGTCGATTGCGGAATTACTGCTGTGGAAGAAATAGCACATGCCACCGAACTGAACATTGATACGATTGTTTGTGATCATCATAAACCTAAAGATAAAATTCCGGAAGCCGTTGCGGTGCTTGACCCTATCAAGCCAGGCTGCGATTACCCATTTAAATATTTATCCGGCGCCGGAGTTGCATTCAAATTAGCAAGGGCAGTTGCCGATAGAGTTGGACGGAAAGACTTAGTCCTACAATATCTTGACTTAGTAGCTTTAGCAGCAGCTGCAGATATTGTATCGCTAACTGACGAAAATAGGATACTCGTAAGAAAAGGAATGGAGCTTATCAACAGCAATCCCCGTCCCGGGGTGTTGGCGCTTATCAAAAGCGCTAAAAAAGAACCGGGAACTCTTACCGCAGGTCAAATTGTTTTCACAATTGCCCCTCGTATAAATGCTGTCGGGAGAATGGGTGATGCGATGAGAGCAGTAAATCTACTGGTCGCAGAAAATGATGCTGAGGCAAAAGTGTTAGCACAGGTTTTAGAAAATGAAAACTATGAGCGCAGAAAAATTGACGAGGTAACCTTCTCGCATGCTATGGAATTGATTGATACGGAAATTGATCTGGAGAATGAGTTGGGAATAGTTTTACATGACGAAAATTGGCATCCCGGAGTTATTGGGATTGTTGCTTCAAGAGTCGTTGAAAAATATTACCGTCCGGCAGTTATGCTGTCAACAATTGACGGAGTGGCTAAAGGCTCCGCAAGAAGCGTTACTGGGTTCAATATATACAAAGCATTGGAGCAATGTGAAGATCTATTGCTTCAGTTTGGAGGACATGAAGCCGCTGCTGGTGTTGCGCTTAAACTGGATAATCTTTCGGAATTCAGAAAGCGCTTTAATGTAATTCTTAGAGAAACAATGAACGGTAAGAGTTTCAGTTCGGAAATTAAAATTGATACAAAAATTTCACTCTCGGACATCACACCGAAATTCGTAAGAATACTTGATCAGTTTGCACCTTTCGGACCGGGTAATATGCGTCCGGTATTCATGGCGGAAAATGTTCAATTAGCCAATTATCCAAGAGTTGTTGGGAAAAATCATCTGCTTACAACATTGCGGCAAAATGGTTCTGATAAAGTCTTTGATACGATCGGATTCAACCTTGGAAATTTTGCTTATACTATTGATAAAGATAAAGATTTATTAGATATTGTTTTTACGATTGAAACAGTTACTAAAAACGGGGCAACCTACCCGCAAATAAGGTTAAAAGACATTAAAGTTAAAGAAAATGTAAATTAAAAAACTAGGAGTCACTATGTCAGGTCACTCAAAGTGGTCAACTATCAAAAGAAAAAAAGCAGTAATTGATGCAAAACGAGGAAAGATTTTTACAAAACTTATTAAAGAAATTACTGTTGCTGCAAAAATAGGCGGCGGCGATATTGACGCTAATCCAAGACTGCGTTTAGCTGTTGATAATGCAAAGGCAGCCAATATGCCGATGGATAATATTGAAAGAGCGATCAAAAAAGCAACCGGTGAGTTGGAAGGTGTTACCTTTTTAGAGCTTATGTACGAAGGTTACGGTCCTTCGGGAGTTGCATTTATAGTTGAGTGCTTGACAGATAACAAAAACAGAACTGTTGCAGAAGTTAGACATTTATTTACAAAATACGGAAACGGACTTGGTGAGTCGGGCTCTGTTGCATGGATGTTTGATAGGAAAGGAGTTATCACTTTTCCAATTCAGGGAAAGTCTGAGGATGATATCCTCGAGATAATTTTGGAAGCAGGAGCAGATGATCTGCAAACAGAAGAGGAATACTTTGAGGTAACAACCTCTGTAGATTCTTTTGAAGATGTAAGAAATGCTCTTGTTGACAGCGGTATAGAAATTGAAAATGCTTCACTTCAATGGATAGCAAAAAATACGATTGAGGTAAGCGGCGAAGCAGCGGAAAAGGTTGAAAGGTTATACGATATGCTTGAGGACAGTGACGATGTACAGAATGTTTACTCTAATGCCGATTTTTCAGATGAAGTCTAAAATTAATCAATTAGAATTATGACCATAATTGGAGTTGATCCGGGGAGTATTATTACAGGCTTTGGGATCATCAAGTTTAAAAATAACTCGCTTGCCTATATTCATTCCGGTATTATTAAAACTCCGAAAATTAAAGAAGTTCCTCCGCGATTAGAAGTGATTTACGATGAACTCGATAGACTCATTAAAATCTATAAACCCGATCATTTTTCAATTGAGACTGCGTTTTACGCTAAGAACATTCAGTCGGTTATGAAGATAGGTTATGTCAGAGGTGTTTCCCTACTGGTGGCAGTTCATAATAAGTTGGAGATCAGCGAGTATTCTCCACGTGAGATAAAAAAATCTGTCGTCGGAAACGGTGGGGCATCTAAAGAACAGGTTCAATTCATGATTAAGAAACTGATGAATATTAACCAGACAATGCTCAAATTTGATGAGAGTGATGCGCTTGCTATTGCTATCTGCCATGCTTTCAAGAGTAATAGTCCTGTAAAAAGCGGTGGAAGCTGGAAAAAATTTATCGAAGCAAATCCTGATAAAGTTATAGAATAGTTTAAAATCATTTAAAAAAGTTAAATCTTATGATAGGATATCTAACAGGAAAAATAATCTCGAAGAAACCGACACAAGTACTGCTTGATGTTCACGGCGTCGGCTATGTTGTTAACATCACGATATCTACTTTTGAAAATCTTCCCGATAACAGCACTGAACAAGTTTCGCTGTACACATATTTAAACGTTAAAGAAGATGCGATGACTTTGTTCGGGTTTTCCACACTATCGGAAAAAGAGATGTTCGAGTTACTGATTTCTGTGAATGGTGTCGGACCGAAATCTGCGCAGAGTATTTTATCCGGAATTCAAATTGAAGATTTAAGATCAGCTTTAAAAACTGGTGACCTTTCAAGAATTATCGCAATACCAGGAATCGGCAAAAAGACCGGTCAGCGGTTATTGATTGAACTCAGAGATAAAGTTGAATCGCTTGGCGAAGAATTAATGGATATTTCCGATAATACTTACTCATTAAGAACTGATGCAATCAATGCACTTATTACTCTTGGATATAATCAGAAGGCGGCAGAAAAAACAGTGAGAATGATTTTAAATTCAAACCCTAATATATCATTAGAAGAGTTACTCAAAGATGCATTTTCCAATTTCAGTAAATAGGTTTATATTTGATATACAATTATAAACGGATTTTACTTGAATTTTATAAATTTTTAGAATAACTTGCAACTAAGTTAAATTCAACCAAATAATAACAGAAGGATTACAATAGAAAATATCTCTACTTTTAATAAATTTTAATAATTAAAAAGGTTAGAGGTACGTTTTGGATTTTATCGTAAACGTAATTTTCGCTGTTATTTCGAAGTATCAGTTCCAGCTTATCCAAACTAAGACGAATCTTAAAGCCCAGAATAATTTTTCAAACGAAAACGAAACAATTCTATTTTTATAAACCTTTGTCAGCTAATTGACAACAGTTTGATCATGAGATATGGATTTTATGAATAAATATAATTACTTAATAATCATCGGGGGTTTAATATGAATAACCATCATAGTGGTTTTGATAATCCGTTATCTGAACTCATAAGTGACGAGATTTATAGTTTACTAAAAAGCAAAAACTTAATAAATGAAAAATCCCTTAGGGATTACCAGATAAAGAAAAGGTTCAAAGAACTGAGAGAAAACAAGATCAGCGCTTCAGAAGCTATTGAAGCTATAAGAGCTGATTATCCCTATCTGCAGTTTGATTCGATCAGAAAGATCATTTATCTGGGCAATAAGAGAGCGGTGTAACTATTCTGATAATGAACTACTCCACCAACATCGGGGTATCAATCGGAATATTTATAAGCACCCAGCGCCTCTGGCGGAATTAAATATCACCTTTAGGTAAAGTGAAGAAGAAGGTCGTTCCGACACCTTCTTCGCTCTTTACCCAAATCTCACCATCATTTTTTTCAATTAATTCTTTACAAAGAATCAGCCCGAGACCTGTTCCAATTTCGTTTGAAGTTCCGGAAGTAGAAAAATGTTCGTCAATACGGAATAACTTTCCCAAATTATCCTTACTTATACCAATACCGTTATCCATTACCATGACGGTGATCATATCCCCGTTTTGATCGGCGGATATTCTTATTTGCCCTCCGCGCTTGGTAAATTTTATTGAATTTGTTATCAAGTTCAGGAACACTGAATTTATCACATTTCTGTCACCTTTGAAAAAGAGTCTGGTATCAATATCATTTATAACTGAAATATCCTTTTTAGCGGCATTCCCTTCGATTAAAGCGATTGTATTATTTACAAAACTAGCGAGAGCAACATTTTCAACTACCTGTTCCAGCCCGCCCGTTTTTATTTGAGACCACTGCAGAAGATTTACAATGTGATCAAAAACATTCTGTGCCGCCTTATTTATTTCCCTGGAAAATGACCTTACCTCCTCCATAGAAAGTTCAGAAATATCTTCAATTAAAAATTCGGATAAATTTAATAATGAATTAAAAGGACTCTTTAAATCGTGAGCAATTATAGAGAAGAACTTATCCTTTTCTGCGTTCAGTTTTTTCAACTCCATTTCTGAGTTTCGCAGCTGCATATTCACCTCTGCAAGATCCGCAACGTATTTGTTCATTAGTTCTTCACGTTTTTTATCTTCGGTTACATCGCTCAAAATTCCCTGATAAGCGATTATTTTTCCTGAACTATCTCTTATTGTGCTCGAAGTTTCTAGAACTACTTTATACTGACCATTTTTGTCTTTTATTTTTATTTCATAATTTTTAATATAACCGTTTTTCTCAATTTCAGCTTTCAATTTTCCCCTGTCTTCCGGATTAACATATAAATCCTTAGCAATGTCCACGTGCATTAATTCTTCTTTAGAATCATATCCAAAAAGTTTTATGCCAGCGGGGTTGATGTCCAACAATTTACCTTCCGGTGAGCTTTCATATATAGTGTTCCTTAATTCATGAAAGAGATTTGCATATTTATCCTTGGCTTCCTGCAGAGAATTCTCCGCCTTCACTTGCTCAGTCAGATCTTTTGCAACTGCGAATATGGCATCTAAATTTCCGTTAAAATTTTTAATTACATTAGCAGTTAATTGAACGGGGAGCTCCTCCCCTGATTTCTTTTTAAGATATATTTTTCCTTCCCAACCGCCATTTACAATTGAACGATAGATTTCTTCATACTTATCACGGTCCAAACCATCGCCGTAAATAATACTAGCGTGTTTCCCAATAATGTTATCACTATGATATCTAAAAGTTTTGTTGAAACTGTTATTGGTAAATAAGATAGTTCTTTCGGTGTTTAGAATAATAACACTGTCGCTAATATTATTTAGAGCTTTTTTAAAAACATTTAAATTAAACGGCAAGTATCTAGCATCTTTAAGCTTTTTTTTCAACCGCTCGTTTTCAGCTCTAAGTTCTTCTAGTTTGGAGTTTTCGTTTTCCATAGAAATCCATCAAAAATATTTTGTAATTTAATATATAATATACATGTTTTATAAAAAGAATGGAATATTTACAACTTAACTTTTAGATATTTTTATTGAGGATGCCCTTTTGAGTGATTTAAATCAATTATTTGTTCTGTTTTTATTTGGAATAGCCGCTGGTTTTATTAATGTTAATGCAGGCGGCGGCTCAACACTTACGTTACCAATGCTAATATTTTTAGGTCTAGATGCCTCGGTTGCAAACGGGACAAACCGTATCGGGATACTTCTTCAAAACCTTTCGGCGGTTTCTTCGTTTAAACGGGAACAGTACTCGCGCTTCAAGTTAAGTTTTAAATTAGCATTGACGACCCTGCCCGGCGCAATTATCGGGGCTTTCTTTTCCCTCAGCATTAGCAATAAAGCATTTGAAATGATCCTTGCTTTAATAATGATAGGCGTTATAATAACGATGATAATTCCTAAAAAGAAAGTTGAAGTTCTCGCCAACGCTGACGGGGAACAATCATGGAAAGTTTATTTGGCAATGTTCGGGATAGGATTTTACGGGGGATTTATTCAAGTCGGTGTGGGCTTTCTACTTATGGCGGCTTTGCATCATTTGATGAAACTGAGTTTAGTTCATGTGAATATGCACAAAGTATTTATCATTTTCTTTTACACTATTCCTGCGCTTCTCATTTTTATCCTCTCCGATAATGTTAATTGGGTACTCGGGTTGGTTCTTGCAGCAGGCACTATGAC
>JAADIB010000402.1 GCA_013151565.1 Chlorobiota bacterium | reverse complement strand
TTCTATTAACCCTATATCCTTTTATCGTTTTATAACGGCACACCAAATCCTTAAGCGTTCTCGCCATAACATGATGAATACCCGGCTTGCCATTGGCTGTAGGAGGTCCTTCATAAAAAGTAAATATCTTCGAATCTTCTCTTGTCGAAATACTTTTTTCAAAAATCTCATGTTCATCCCAAAATTTCAGAATTCCTTCTTCAATTTTCGGGTAATCAACTTTTCCATCATACTGCTTAAACATATCTTCCATTTATCTCTATATTATCAATAATTACTTATCTTCAGATTCATACTGGTGTATGATATCACGTTCAACTTGAATAAATTCTTTCAACTGCACTTCAACGTGCTTTTTCTGCTGAGATAATTCTTCAGCTTGTTTCTGGGCATCAAAAACAATTTGTTCTGCCTTTAATCTAGCTTCTGTTAAGATAAGTTCTGCCTTATCCTCAACATCAAAAGTTCGTTCAACTTCTTCAACTTCCTCTTCTTCCTCCTGCTCAATAAAACCAAGACGCAAATGCGCCACTTCAGAAACTGACATTCCAAATAAAGTCATTGAACCGAGCACAATATTTCGCAATGAATATAAAATCAGATTTTCTGTTACAAGATTATTCACACCAAAATAATTACTGAATAAACCAACCATGAAAACACTGACTATTACTGAAGCAACGATCACAGCAAAAACTATCTTTCCCCCATAATTCCAGCCTAAAGTCCTATCGATAAACCATCCGCAGGCAAAAGTGAAAACGGAAAGAACAAACCACACTGTAAAACTAAGTGTTGAGTTATCAAATATGTTAGTACTTAAAAAATTTGAGGCAAATAAGATTACAGCCACCAGTATAGGAATCAGATAATATGTTTTTTTTCTTTCCATTACAGTTTACTTATAACCTCCTTCATAATTAAAGTCATTTTAGGTTCTGCACCCATTGCCGCAGCAATAATTTCTTGAACATCAACTTTCTTCAATGATTCAGGGAAACACTCATCGGTAATAATACTTAGCCCGAGAACTTTCATTCCCGCATGGTTCGCTATAATGTTCTCCGGTATAGTTGACATGCCAACAACATCAGCACCAATTGTTCTAAGAAATCTATATTCCGCTTTTGTTTCCAAGTTAGGTCCTGGAACTGCAACATAAACGCCTTTTTGAATTTTTATCTGATTCTCTAAGGCAACCTGTTCGGCTAATTCAATCAATCCAAGATCATAAGGTTCACTCATATCCGGGAAACGGGGACCAAACTCATCTTCGTTCTTGCCAATAAGAGGATTGTCCCCTAAAAGATTAATATGGTCAACCATCAGCATCACATCGCCGCGCCTGTAAAGAGGATTCATTCCTCCGCATGCGTTGGATACAAGTAAAGTTTCGACACCCAGTTTTTTCATTACTCTAACCGGATAAGTGATCTGCTTCATCGAATATCCTTCGTAGTAATGAAAGCGTCCCTGCATTGCAACAACATTCTTTCCGCCGAGTGTTCCAAAGATCAGCTTACCTTGATGAGATTCAACGGTGGAAAGAGGAAAGTGCGGAAGTTGATCGTAATCAATCTCATATTCAATGTCGATATCTTTAACAAGTCCGCCCAAACCGGTTCCTAAAATTATTCCGATTTCATAGGTCTTTTCTGTTTTTGACCTTATTACTTCTAAAGTTTCATTTATCATTGTTAAAAGTTCACTCATAACAATTTCTCCAGAACATCATCTTCATCTATTTTAGATTGATTTGTTTCGGCATTGTTTGCTCTGGTTATAGGATTTCCGCTGTCAATTGAGTTACCGCCCATATCGAGAATACTTGCTTGAGTTTCAACCATCGATTTTAATTTTGCGACAAATAGTTTTTTTTCTTCTTTCAGCTTTAATACAGAACTTCTGATCAAGTCAGCCTCTAATTTAGCTTTTTCAATAATCTGATTGGCTTTAATTTCCGCTTCCTTAATTATCAATTGATTCTGCTTCTTAGCCGATTCAACAGATTTGCTTGATGATTCCTGCGCTGTAAGAAGTGTTGTCTGTAAAGATTTTTCCAGCTTTTTATACTCTGCAATCTCATCAGCATTTTTTTCTATTTCATCTAAAAGTTTTTGATTCTTTTTCTGCAAGCTTTCAAATTCGTTAGAGAGTGTTTCTAAGAATACTCTAACCTCATCCTTATCATAACCCATGAATGATTTAGCAAATTCTTGAGCCTTTATACTGAAAGGGCTGAATTTCATTTTTCCCTCCAATTTTTTGAAATATCTCGTTGACCGAAGATCGCAGTTCCTATCCTCAGCATTGTTGAACCTTCCTCTATTGCTATTTTAAAATCATTGGTCATTCCCATCGAAAGCTCGGTTATATTTTGCCAATGATTATTTAATTTCTCTTTCATTTCTCTCAAATCAGAAAAACATTTTCTGATCACATTTTCGTCAGAAGTAAATGGAGCCATTGTCATTAGTCCTTTTACTTCAATATTAGAATACAATTTACATTCTTCAATTAAATTTTTAAGACTCTCGAAATCCTGAATCCCATATTTAGAAACTTCACCGGAAGTATTCACTTCAATCAAAATTTTCTGAACCTTATCAATCAATCCTGCTTTTCTGTTGATCTCTTCTACCAATTTAACAGAATCAACAGAATGAATATATTCTGCTGGTTTTATAACATATTTAACTTTGTTCGTCTGCAAATGACCAATAAAATGCCAGTTAAAGTCACCATCGATCAATTTACTTTTATCTCTTAATTCCTGAGCTTTATTCTCTCCCAGATCAGTAATTCCAGCAGAAATAGCTTCTTCAATTACGCTGACCGGGTTAGTTTTTGAAACTGCAATCAGTGTTATTTCTTCTGGCTTTCGCCCTGAAATATCACAAATTTCTGCAATTTTTTCTTTTACAATATGAATATTTTCTGTAATCATTCCAAAAAAAATTAAGAAAGGAATTTATTGTTTTAATGAGTAAAAATCAATTTAAAACAAAATAAAAAAGGGGAATTTCAATTCCCCCTTCTTAATTGTTTTTATCTTGCCAACATTTAACTACATCCGGTTGTAGAGCCGCAAGTATTACACTTGAGACATGTACCGTTTCGTACCATTGTCATGCTTCCGCATTCCGGGCAAATATCACCTGTGTAGCCTCTTTCTTTGGCTTTTTGTCTTTCTCTCTGCATGACTGCAGCTTTGTTCATCTGCTGATTAGCTTTTCTGGTAGCAGCTGCGCTTGACATTACCTGCTCAGATTTTTCAACCGGGGTCGGTTCTTTATCCAGCACGATCATTCTTTCACTGATAACTTCTTCACTCTCATATTCCGGTTCAACAATCCTCACATGATCGCTGCTTGATTTTCCCGCTTCATCATCACTTACATGTGCCAGATCTTCTCTACCTAAATAAGTTACCGCTAATTCACGGAATATATAGTCAATTACAGATGTCGACATTTTAATTCTCTTATGACCGGAAACCGGACCGCTGGGTTCGAATCTTGTAAATATAAATGCATCAACGAATTCTTCAAGAGGAACACCATGCTGTAAACCTAGTGAAATTGCAATAGCAAAATTATTCAGCAGACTTCTGTATGCTGCGCCTTCTTTTGCCATGTCAATGAATATCTCACCAAGCTCACCACTTTCATATTCGCCGGTTCTTAAGTAAACAGTCTGCCCGTTTATTTTTACTTTTTGAGTGTATCCTTCTCTTCTATCAGGAAGTCTTCTCCTTTTCGCAATATAACGGTGTATTATTTTTTCAGCTACTCTAACAATATCAACTTTTTCTTTTGCTTCAATAATTTCATCAATAATCTCATCTTCAGATATTGTATTAAGAGGCTGCGAAAGTTTTGATCCATCTCTATAGAGTGCATTTGCTTTTATTCCAAGCTGCCACGAATGAACATATGCATCTTTAACATCTTCAATGGTTGCATCATTAGGAAGATTTATGGTCTTTGAAATTGCACCGGAAATAAACGGCTGAGCCGCTGCCATTATATGAATATGCGCTTCGGATGCAATATATCTAGTTCCTTTTTTTCCGCATTTATTTGCACAATCAAAAACCGGATAATCTTCCTCTTTTAAGAAAGGAGCTCCCTCAATTGTCATTGTACCGCATACAAAATCATTAGCAGCAGAAATTTCTTCCTTACTGAAGCCCAGAAATTCAAGCATACTGAAATCAAAATCGTTCAACTGTTTTTCAGTAAGATTCAATTTGTTCTTACAGAAATCATCACCGAGTATATGCCTGTTGAAAACAAACCCGATCTCAAATACAGATGGAAGTATAGACTCGATCTTCGTTAACGTATCTTCAGTAAATCCTTTAGCTTTAAGTGATTCATGATTAATAACAGGGCATCCTTTTAAAGTACCGGCTCCTTGTGCAAATTTTTCTATCTCTTTTATTTGTTCTCTATTGTACCCTAATTTTTTTAGCGCCGGTGGAACCGATTGATTGATGATCTTAAAGTAACCGCCGCCAGCAAGTTTTTTGAATTTTACCAACGCAAAATCTGGTTCAATTCCTGTAGTATCACAATCCATAACCAGTCCGATAGTACCGGTTGGTGCTAACACGGTTACCTGTGCATTACGATATCCATATTTTTTACCAAGTTCAACCGCTTTGTCGGCATCTTCACGCGCTGCTTCAAGAAGATCAGACGGACAATATTTCGGATTTATTCCATGAGGGTAAATTGTCAATCCTTCATACTCTTCACGGGGAACGTTATACGCAGCTCGTTTGTGATTATGGATCACTTTTAACATACTGTCTTTATTCATTTCATATTTGATAAATGGTCCAAGCTCTTTAGCCATTTTTGCTGAAGTTGCATATGCTGTCATATGCATAATCGCAGTTACAGCGCCGGTAATTGCTTGGGCTTCCTTGCTGTCGTATGGTATCCCCTGTCTCATCAACAGTGATCCCAGGTTTGCATAACCCAAACCAAGAGTTCTGAAATCATAACTGTTTTGTGCAACTTCCTTACTGGGATACTGAGCCATCAGTACACTGATCTCAAGTACTATAGTCCACAGTTCGGCAGCATGTCTGAAATTCTTGATTTTGAATACTTGTTTCTCATCATCATAAAACTTAACTAAATTCAATGAAGCAAGATTACAAGCTGTATCATCAAGGAACATGTATTCACTGCAGGGATTTGAAGCCTTGATCTCACCGCTGTTCTTTGCAGTATGCCATTCATTGATGGTTGTGTGGAATTGAATTCCCGGGTCAGCCGAAGACCACGCTGCAAATCCGATTTCGTCCCACAGATCGCGGGCTTTAACTGTTTTCATCGGTTCAGGATCACGTTCTTCCGCTGCGGCTTTCTTCTTTTCTGTTCTGCCGTATAGGTGCCATTCACTATCGTTTAGTACTGCTGACATAAAACCATTTGTTACTCGAATGGAGTTGTTAGAATTTTGTCCCGATACGGTTGCATAAGCTTCGGAGTTCCAATCGGTATCATACTCCGGAAATTCAATCGATTTAAATCCCATCTGTGCTAATTGAATGACTCTTTCAATATAATTTTCCGATACTCGAGCTTTACGCGCTTCTTGAACTGCTACTCGTAGATGTTTATTAACATGCTTATTAAATCTATCATTTTCAGGATGCTCTTTGAAACAAGCGCTCATTATATTATTAAGGTGCAGATTACATAACTGAGAACCGGAAACCAAAGCTGCAACTTTTTGTTCTTCAACAACTTTCCAGCTAACAAATTCCTCAATATCAGGGTGATCAACATCGAGAGTAACCATTTTTGCCGCTCGTCTAGTAGTACCGCCGGATTTGATCGCCCCGGCAGATCTGTCGCCGATTTTTAAAAATGACATCAAACCGGAAGATTTCCCTCCACCGCTTAGCGGTTCGTTTGCTCCGCGAATATCGGAATAGTTAGTGCCTGTACCCGAACCATACTTGAATAATCTCGCTTCTCGCGTCAATAGATCCATTATTCCGCCTTCGTTCACAAGATCATCTCTGACCGACTGAATAAAACAAGCATGAGGCTGCGGGTGAGTATACGCATCAGTTGAATGAGTCAATTTGCCGGTTTTGAAATCGACATAATAGTGACCCTGTGATGGACCATTAATTCCATACGCCCAGTGCAATCCCGTATTAAACCATTGCGGACTGTTCGGCGCTGCCATTTGATTAGCAAGCATATAAACCATTTCATCATAAAAAGTTTTCGCATCATCTTCAGTATCAAAATAATTTGCTTTGAAGCCCCAGTATGTCCATGTGCCGGCAAGACGATGAAAAACTTGCTTTGAATCTGTTTCTGACGAAAGCCTATCTTTCTCAGGTAGAGCTTCCAATCTTTCAACATCTGCAGAAGATGACTGCAGCCATTTCGGAATCCCCTTCTCATTATTCTTTTTTAATAATCTTGGAACTCCCGCTTTTCTAAAATATTTTTGTGCAATAATATCAGTTGCTACTTGCGACCAGCTTTTCGGAACTACGACATCATCCAACTTAAAAACCATCGAACCATCAGGATTCTTGATTTCGGATGTTCTTTTAACAAATTCGATCGATTCCAAAGGATCTTGACCGGCGGTAGTAAATATTCTAGAAATTTTCATTCAGGACTCCATAATTAAATGATTTTTATCAATTTTAATGAAATTGGCTTTAACTTATTATATAACAACAACTTAGAAGCAGTTGTGCGGTTGTGCAAACTAACTAAATTTATTGTGATTGAAAATAGTAAATTATTTTTTTTAAAGCAATTTTATCATTTCAGCAATCTAGAATAATACAATCGGTTTATTTTTATTATCTTGATTTTAGACCTAAAAAATAAATTTTTCACCGAAAAAAATTTTTATATTTATTTTAATAAAAAATAAAATAAACCAAAAATTGTTGAGGTCATTCATGGAGTATCAAAGAGCCGCCGGAATATTGCTGCATCCGACATCATTACCAGGTGAATATGGAATCGGAGAACTTGGATCAGAAGCTTTTAAGTTCATCGATTTTTTAAAAGATTCCGGTCAAACTCTGTGGCAAGTTTTTCCACTCGGTCCTACCGGCTATGGTGACTCACCTTACCAAAGTTTTTCAACCTTCGCTGGTAACCAATATCTTATAAGTCTGGAAAAACTTCTAGAAGATAATTTATTGAATGAAAGTGATGTGGAAGAGATAAAAGTATTTGATCCCACTAAAATTGATTTCGGTCCTCTCATTAATACGAAAATGAGAATTCTGAGAATTGCTTACGATAATTTTAAAATAAGTGACGAACATAACAGTATGGAATATCAGCAGTTCTGTAAAAATAATATAGAATGGCTTAACGATTATTCCCTTTTCATGGCTGTTAAAAATGCTCACGGCGGAGTTCAATGGACCGAATGGGAAACTGAAATTGCTTTCAGACTTGATGCAGCAGTTGAAAAATGGAAAAACAGATTGTCCAATGAAGCGGGGTTCCATAAGTTCTTACAGTATAAATTCTTTTCACAATGGAAGATGGTAAAAGATTATGCAAATAAAAATGGAATTCAGATAATCGGCGACCTACCCATTTTTGTTGCTTACGATAGTTCTGACGTTTGGGCGAACAAACACCTTTTTACTGTTGATGATAAAGGAAAATTGGAAACGATGGCTGGTGTTCCGCCGGATTATTTCAGTCCTACCGGACAGCTTTGGGGAAATCCTCTTTATAGATGGAATGAGATGGAGAAAGACAACTTTTTATGGTGGCAAAAACGATTAGCAAAAATGTACGAACTTGTTGATATTGTACGTATAGATCACTTCAGAGGATTGGAAGCATATTGGGAAATTCCCGGTGATGAAGAAACTGCTATAAATGGTAGATGGGTAAAGGCACCAGGAGAGAAATTATTCAATGTAATTAAGGAAACTTTTGGTGATATAAAAATATTAGCCGAAGATCTCGGTGTGATCACGCCGGAAGTTGAAAAACTTCGTGATTCATTCAAATTACCCGGGATGAAAATTCTTCAATTCGCTTTTGGAAAAGACGGGGATAAAAAGTTTCTTCCACATAATCATATCAGGAATTGCTGCGTATATACCGGCACTCATGATAATGATACTACTCGCGGCTTTTTTGAAAATGAGAAAAAAGCAAATTCCGGAATTTATGAATGGGCGCAAAAGTATCTTAATTATTACGGTGATGATCTACGCTATGCAGCTATAATTGCAGCGTATCAATCGGTAGCAAATATTGTCGTCATCCCTATGCAGGATATATTAAATTTAGGTACAGAAGCACGAATGAACTTCCCGAGTAAACTTGGCGGAAATTGGATGTGGCGATATACACGTTCTCAAGTCGATGAAGGATTAAGTCATCACTACAATGAGTTGGCAAAATTATATGAACGATATGAAGAAGAAAACGAAAAAGAAAATAAAATAGAAAGTGAGGAAAAATAATGTTCGATTTTTTGAAAAGTATGATCGCGGATCAACAGAATAATGAAACCTCTGTTCCCGTAGATAATGAGAGGCGTATCCAAATTGCAACATGCGCTCTGTTTTTGGAAATTGCAAATGCTGATGATGAATTTTCAGTAAAGGAAGAAAAGTTTATCGAATCAACAATGAAAAAGATATTTAATTTGGATGATAATACCGTCATGGAATTGATCGATCTATCAACCAAGCAAACAGAACGAAGCGTGAGTATTTATGAGTTCACCGATATTATCAATCACAATTTTGATCAGAACTCCAAATACGAAATACTAAAAAACTTATGGCGACTTGTTTTTGCAGATGGAAAACTCGATCAGTATGAGGAATATTTTATGAGAAAGAT
>JAADIB010000272.1 GCA_013151565.1 Chlorobiota bacterium | reverse complement strand
TAAATTTAAAGTAGTCGAAAATCCTCATTACTAATCCCAGATAGGGCCTTAATTTTTGCCTTTGTGATTGCAAAAACGTTGGCTTTCTATTTGAATTATAAAACAAAGGCAATCTATAAAGCATTAAATAAGGTGACAATATATCCGTTATAGACACACGCCCATCAACTAAATATTTTGATTTTAACTTAAATTTTTCGTCAAGAATTATCTCACCAAGAATATCCATTGTTTTAATTGAGTCAGTAAATTCTTTTTGGAATGAAACCATCGGTTGAATTATTAATAATATTTAATATGAAATAATTTTAATCAAGGAAACCAGAAGACGATGAATGTCCATGATCACTAATTAATTTTTCTTTTCTGGCTTCTTTCAAATCTGCTTCTGCCATTTCCTTGACAAGATCGGTAAATTTTATTTCAGGTTGCCACCCTAATTCTTTTTTTGCTTTACTAGCATCTCCAAGAAGGGAATCAACTTCAGTAGGTCGATAATAATCAGGAGATTTTCTAATTATTATACGTCCAGGTTTTAGTCGAGGATCATTATCTGAAGCTGAATTAATTAGCTGATCTATGATTCCTATTTCTTCTAAACCATTACCTTTCCAACTAAGTATTAGCCCATATTCTTTTGCAACCATTTCAATAAATGTTCGTACACTATATTGTTCGCCAGTAGCAATGACATAATCATCAGGTTTTTCCTGTTGAAGCATCATCCACTGCATACGAACAAAATCTTTTGCATGACCCCAATCCCTTTTAGCATCAATATTTCCCATGTATAAGGCTTCTTGTAACCCTAATTTTATTCTAGCCAATCCTTGTGTTATTTTTCGCGTTACAAAAGTCTCCCCTCTTTTTGGGGATTCATGGTTGAATAAAATCCCGTTACATGCAAACATATTATAAGACTCACGATAATTTATTGTAATCCAATAAGCATATGCTTTCGCAGCCGCATATGGAGATCGAGGATAGAAAGGTGTTGTTTCTTTTTGAGGTGTTTCGCGCACTTTACCAAATAACTCAGAAGTTGATGCCTGATAAAATTTAGTTTTTTCAACCAAGCCTAATATACGTATTGCTTCCAATATTCTTAATGTGCCTAATGCGTCAGAATCAGCTGTATATTCTGGTTCCTGGAATGATACCGCCACATGACTTTGTGCTGCCAAATTATAAATTTCTTCCGGTTGAACTTCCTGAATAATTCTTATCAAACTTGTAGAATCCGTCATATCTCCATGGTGAAGATATAATTGCTGTTCACCTGCATGAGGATCTCTATATAAATGATCTATTCTCTTTGTATTAAATAAAGAGGTCCTTCTTTTTATTCCATGAACTTCATAACCTTTGTCGATCAAAAACTCGGCAAGATAGGCGCCATCCTGGCCTGTTATACCTGTAATTAATGCTTTTTTCCTCATTACTAAATTCCTCAATTATATTTTTAAGCACTTAGTCTCTTTTCAATTAAAAGAGATGCCAACAATAGATCTTCATCAGTATCTACATCTATGGAAGTTAGTCTGTCCATCACATATGCATAAATATTAGATTCTAAAAAAAAGGAATTGTTATGCAGTAGCGGACCTACTTTAGCAATGTAGATTGCACCATTTAAACGATATAATTTTTCATAATCCTGGCTACGCCGGGATTTCAAGTCGTGTCTTAAAAAACCAACCATAGATTTGTTTTCTGGTAAATTGTTTACCCATTGAAGGGGATGATCGATATTACAAACTGAAATAATACCGTCTGCATTTCTTTCTTCAAGAAGATCAATGGATTCATCAATATGTGTACTTTCACGTAGTGGTGATGTAGGTTGCAAAAGCAAAACGTATTTAAAAAATCTCCCGGAATTTTTAAGATACTCTACTGCGTGTTTAACAACATCAAAAATGGTAGCGTCATTGCTTGACAATTCTTTCGGCCTTATAAAGGGAACATTTGCACCATATCGTATAGCTATATCAGCAACTTCTTGATCATCAGTCGATACAAAAACTTCCTCTAGATGCCTTGATAAAAGCGCTTGTTCTATTGTGTATACAATCATGGGTTTCCCAGCAATAGGTAAAATATTTTTATTTTGAAGTCGTTGACTTCCACTTCGCGCCGGAATAATTGCCAAAATGTCATTTGATTTAATCATATGACAATTAATCTAGATTGTTTATTTCTTTTATAATTAATTTACTTATATCTCTTACATCTTCTTTTGAAAGATCAACATAAGAAGGCAAACTCAGTCCTCTTCTAGAAATATTTCTAGAGACACTATTTTTACTGCCAGAATATTGTTTAAATACTTTCATATCGTCCAATGGGTAAAATACCGGCCTCGTTTCAATACCTTTATTCAATAAATTAGTTATTAACTTATCTTTTCGCTCAGAAAGATAATCATCTAAAAGAACGGTGAACATCCAATAGGAATTCGTAGCCCAATCTGCACTAGGTGGTAATGTTAATCTGGAACAAGCAAATAATTCATGATTATAGGTATCTGCAATGACATGTTTCTTTTTAAGAATTTCATCAACTCTTTCCATCTGAGCAACACCTATTGCTGCTTGAATATTAGTTAATCTGTAATTAAATCCTACTTCATTATGCCAATACCTTTTTGTTTTTGACATCCCATGGTCTCTGAGAATTTTTGCTTTTTCTGAAATATTTTTATCGTGAAATAAAACCATTCCGCCTTCGCCTGTCGTAATCGTTTTATTACCGAAAAAACTAAAAGCAGCAGAATCACCAAATGAACCCACTGGTTTACCTTTATAAGACGTACCAAGCGCTTCTGCACAGTCTTCAAGTACCAATAAATTATGCTGTCTAGCAATAGCCATAATTGCATCCATATCACAAGGATGTCCATATAAGTGCACAGGCATTATCACTTTTGTCGAATCAGTGATTGAACTTTTAACTTCACTTGGATCTAACGTCCAAGTATCCGAAGTTATATCGACTAATACTGGCCTAGCCCCTGTATGAATCACAGCATTAACACAAGCAGCAAATGTCAGGTTTGGAACAATAACTTCGTCTCCTTCTCCTACTCCTAAAGCAACCAATGATAAATGCAATGCGACCGTTCCGTTAGAAACGGCTAACGCATTAGGTATATGACAATATTCCGCCATTACTTCTTCAAATTTCTGAACATAACTTCCTTGTGAAGATATCCAATTAGTCTTGATACAATCAATTACATACTCAAGCTCATTGCCTCGTAAACTAGGTTGCATTATCGGATGACATCTTGACTGAAGATTAGATGAATAGTCTTTTAATATACCGTCACTATCTATCAGCGGAATATATTTAATTTTTTTTGATATTGTTTCCTGGATTTGATGATTTGGCGTATCGATGTGTAATGCAATAAAGTTCTTTGCCATAACTTCATCTACTTTAGTGTTTAATGTATCTCCCTTTAAAAGAGCTCTCCGTATATCACCATCTGATAACACGCCTAACAATCTATCCTCGTTATCAATGACGAAGCATAACCCAGCTCCATTTTTATCAATAACAGCCAACGCATCTCGAAGATTACCCGTTACATCTAAAGTCATTTTTTCTATTTTTGTATCTTGCATAAGGATTTCTACTGACATTTAGATATTTGCTGTTTAACTATTTCTAATTGTTGTTTTATTGTATTAAGTTGCTCGTTATAAATCTCAATAGTGATGTAATTACACTCTTTGTTTAAGTGCTCCCAAAACCACGAATCAGTTGATATACAATTATTCGAATCGCTAGTGCCATCGTTATCACTTAAGTGATAACCCTTAATCCATTTCCAACACTCACGAAACATATTCCCCCTATCAAAATCTAATGTTTGCGCAGATACTTTTAAATGAGCGACATCAAGTAACATATTGACCGTATCTGGCGTATGTTCCATAACGTATTTACAATCTTCAGGGTTTGTCATTAATAACACATCTTTATTAAATTCGTTAAAATTACCTATTGATATCACATTATTCTCGATCAATAGATTTACACCTTCTTTCTCTGAAAATATCGCCAGTTCATTTACCCGATCTATAAAATATTTCATAGAATCACTTTTATTGAAAATTTCGCGTGATTTTATTCTTTTGCCTAATTCTTCGGGTTTAGGATCAAGAAGAAACCCCGCATGAAAAGCAAATACTGTGCTATTTAAAATAACTGAAGATCTTATAGAATTTTTAACATGTGCTATACTTGTTTTTGCGACATAGTCATCAAGAGATGCCAAATTAAAAACAAAAGGGATTTCTGGCGGAGGAAAATAATTATGTAATCTAAAATTAATAATTTCTTTATAGGGTTTTAGTTTTTCTATAATATCAGGCTCAAACGTACCACCAGATAACTCAATATCCATTATATCAGCATTATATAACATTTGTGTCGTTGTTAACGCAGATTGTTTCGAGTATCCGCCCGTTGAACAAAATGTCATTTAATTACCTCTCTAACCGGCACACCAACATATGTTTTTTCAGAATCCGCAATGTCGTTTACCACAACAGCTCCTGCTCCGATAGTATTTTTTTCTGCGATTCTTACACATTCTTTCACAGTCGAATTTGCCCCTAAAAAAACATAATCCCCGATAAAAACCCTGCCTGCGATAATTGCAGATGATGCAATGTGTATATGATTTTCAAGTACTACTTCATGTTCAACGATAGCACCAGTGTTAATAATATTATTATTTCCAATCTTAACTTCAGGACCTATGAAAGAATTTGCACATATAATATTCCCGTTTCCCAATTCTGCAGAATCATCAACAATTGAATTATTCGAAATTAGATTAGGTAGATTAAAACCTAATTCAACTGCCTTTGAATAATACTCTTCTCTTGTTTTATTGTTACCAATTGCAATAAATAAATTCTTAATCCCTTTTTTATAATATTCACATAATCTATCTACATTATCGATAACAGATATACCCATAATAATTTCAGATTTGTTATGTTCTGTTGTATCAAGTATTCCTGCTATTTTATAATCCCCCAGGGCTTTTAAAATAGATATTATTACTCGGCTTTGACCGCCTGTTCCCAATACTAAAGCCTCGACCATCAAATTAATTCCTCTAAATCGCTCCACTTAATCAAGCTATCTTTTTGGAGGTTATTCCTGGTTTTTTTACCAATTATGTTTCTTATATTAATTGGAGAAATTCCAGTGCCTGGCCGCTTAGTTGTCAAATGATCTTTTGTGATAATCTCCCCAACCTTTACTGATCTAGCCAGAACAACACTTTTTCTTGAAACCTTAGCCATCTCTCTTTCTTCATCGTGACACAATTTTATACTGGTTCCCAAAGACTCTTCTGCTGTTCTTATATAGCTTGCAAGTTCACTAAATTCATTAGGTGTTGACGATGCTCTATGATCAGGTCCTGGTAAAGACTTATCTGTAGTAAAATGTTTCTCTACAACTATTGCACCAAGAGCAATAGATAGAATCGAAGCAACTGGACCGATACTATGATCTGAAAATCCCACTACCACATTAAAAGCCGTTTTATAAGTAGTCAATACTTTCATATTTAAACTCTTATACTGGCAAGGATAATTTGATACACAATGTAATAAAACAAAATCATTTGATCCTGCTTCATTAAAAATGTTAATCGCTTGCTCAATCTCACCTAATGTAGCCATTCCGGCTGAAAGAATCACCGAAATTTTTGTTGATGCAACGTATTCCAGTAATGGGATATCAACAATATCTGCTGATGCAATTTTAATTATTTTTACACCTAAGTCTGTCAGAAATTGTGCGCTTTCAATATCATATGGAGTAGAAATAAAATCTATTTGCAAACTTTCACAAAACTCTTTTAATAAATAATGATCGTCTCGGCTAAGCTCAAGCGATTTGATCATATTATAATGTGTTTCATCCTCAGGCGTCGTTTGTTTTTGATATTCTACTTTTGGCGTAAAATTGGTAACTAGATTTTCTGCCGTAAATGTTTGAAATTTTACTGCATCAGCGCCTGCTTTTTTTGCTTCTTCTACCATGGTTTTTGCCAGCGATAAATCACCACCATGATTAACGCCGATTTCGGCTATTAAATAACATTGCTCTAATGTTTTAAAAAAAGGCATTAATTTTCAACTTTAGTCAGATTATCTAAATTAGAAATTTCCACGCGTAGATGTTCGATTTCCTTTTTTATATCTTCGAATTCCCCCATCCGTATTTTTAAAAATTTAATGGTAACTTTTGATTTTTCTTCAATTCCTTTCGGCGTCAATAAATATATATATGCTATTTTATTCTGAGAATTACGAAATGATTTTGATTTAACTAATCCTTTACCTATTAAAGCTTTCACACAATAATTGACTTTGCCTAAACTTACGCCTAATTCTTTCGCAAGAATACGTTGTGTAATTTTTGGGTTCTCTTGAATTATTTTAAATATTTTGTAGCGGATTTCTTGGTCAAGCATATTACTCGCCATTGCCGGTTAATTCCTGATCAATTTAAATTGTGCGTTCAAGCACTGAACAAGTGATGCTGTATATCATTTATATGTCAACAGAGTCAAATTCAATCGTTAATACTCCGGTCACCTAAAAAAGGGTCCCATTCTAAACACCTAAATAGATACTTTATATGTATGCTGAATAGTTTTTCTATTAGCGCGGGAGTAAAGTTATGTCAAACAAGAAAGACCTTGACGACTTAAAGGAACATCGAAGTGCTTTGTCAGCCAATTTAAGGACAAGTGAGCCATTAGTACCAAGTTAATTAGTAAGGTATAATAATATTGGCGGAATGCTTTTCTTCTGCACTGCTATCCCACATAATTAGAATTTAAAAAAATTTCCCTTACATCGACAAAATTAAAATTCGGAGAAGGCTTGTGGAACATGAATTTACAAAACCGTTGGCGGCAAGAATACCGCCATCGAGCGCACAGGGATGTGTTCACAGCGAGTTTTGTAAGTTCATGTTCCATAAACCTTCAATGCTGAATAAAAACTATATATGTAGAGCAATAAGCGCTATCGCTCTCATTTATATGGGACAGCAGTGCTTTCTTCTGCGATTCAACAATCTTATTAGTTATTCCTCTATATGATTGCTTCTATTATGATTGTTTCATTGACCCTGAATATTTAGTGAATAATGGCTCTTATAAAAAATGCATTCCTATGCGACAGATAATATCGTTGGTTCAACTACTTTACTGCTAGAAACCTGATATTATTGATATAATCGCATTAATAATTTTACATAATCATATTCAATAAGTAGAACTTTATTAAACCTCTGATATTAAACTTCTGAATAGTATGACAATAAAACATATAGATACTGGGAAGACACCAATTATGCCATTCAACTCGCTTAGCCGTTATTCATCAATAATGATTATTTCCTTAGCCTGGTGGCTTGTGGAGGTGAGACCTCCTCCAACAGCAAACCCACGGCTATCGATGTGAGCATCACTGATGATAATGGTGGCACTATAAACGCAGGTGATAGTCTGACGGGTAACTATATTGATGTGGACGGTGATATTGAAGGCGCGAGTACTTTCCGCGCGAGATGGTGCCGCTATGGGAGCGGCCAGTTTAACATACACCCTTGTTGCTGGCGATTCTGGGGCCTCTATTACGTTTGAGGTAACTCCCGTTGCTGCTGCGGGCTCAAAAACAGGAAATGCCCTCACTTCAGCTGGTATTCTTGTGGTGAATTCTACGCCAGTCGCCAATGCCGTAGGCATTACCGACAATAACGGGGGTGATGCCATTATTGGTGATACCTTGACTGGTTTCTATACCTACAACACCTACAACGACGCAGACGATGATATCGAGGGTACGAGTACTTTCCGATGGTTGCGTGATGGTGATGGAGTCGCGATAAGTGGAGCAACCAGTTTAAGCTACACACTTGTTTCGGGGGATATTCCTTGCCTCTATTATATTTGAAGTCACTCCCGTGGCGGTAACGGGACTGAATACCGGTAATGCGGTTGCCATAGGTCTCTCACCCATAGTAAGTGGCTTTGCTCGTTACGTGGATACGAATCCGGATGGATTGATTGACGGCGCTGATTACGTCGTTATTCCTTTTAATCTACCAATAGTAATTGGAAATACCACCCCTAGAGCGAGCAATTTCACCTTGCCCGTGATCGGCGACTATTTTGGAGAAAATGCGTTCGTTGTAACGTCTGTGCCGAATACGCGTAAAATAACTTTGGCAGATAATGAGTTAGCGATTTTTTTGGGATTTTTCCCGGATCTTAGAATACATCAAAATTATAATGGTACAACAACCGCTAAGTCCCCTTCGGGTATAGATGTGATTGCAACCAATGCAATTCAAAGCCGTTATGGTGGTCATGCAAAACCCTCTTCAGCGATTGATATCATTCCAGGGTTCTATGAAGGCAGGGGTTTTGGTGGCAATTCCTACGGCATTGCTTTGGGTGATATCGATGGTGATGGTGATCTGGATGCGGTAGAGGTTAGTTCTGTTTATGATTATGAAAATTTTCTTTATGCGCACCAAATCCATACTAATCTAGGTAACGCTAATTTCGGTCCCTTCTATAGTCAGCTCTTGGACGTTAGGAACGATTCCGGTCGCGCTGTCACCCTGGGCGACGTGGATAGCGATGGTGATTTAGATATGGTAGTGGCTAATTATAATCTGGGAAACCAGATCTACTCTAATAATGGAGCGGGTTTCTTCACCGATTCTACCCAGTCATTGGGTACCTATAATAGTCTTGATGTGGCTTTGGGTGATGTGGATGGTGATGGTGATCAGGACATGGTGGTGGCGAATGATAATCAGGGCAACCGGGTTTACACCAATAACGGCACCGGCACCTTCACCGATTCCACCCAGTCTT
>JAADIB010000067.1 GCA_013151565.1 Chlorobiota bacterium | reverse complement strand
TCAATACAAGTTCTTACACATCTTCTGCAAAGAATGCATTTGTCCATATCCCTAACAACAGAGAAAGAAGAATTATCTACTTGGAATCTTGGTTTTGTAACATGACCAAAATTATAATGGTCAACACCATATTCTTTTGCCAAGGATTGAAGTTCACAATTATTGTTTCTAAAACACGAATAACACTCTCCATAGTGTTCACTTAGCAAAAGATCAATTACATGCTTTCTTGCTCTTCGTACCTTAGGAGATGCTGTTACAATCTTAATTGGAGCAGTAATAGGAAAAGCACAAGACGCCTGTAACGTTTTCATCCCTTCTACCTCAACTACACAAACTCTGCAAACGCCGGCAATACATAAATCATCATGGTGGCATAGTGTGGGGATATGAATATTATTTTCTCGACACGCTTCAAGGATTGTTGTACCCATTGGTACAGATAATTTTCTTTCATTTATTTGAATTGATATAGTGCCCCCAATGTACTCGGGATGCTCCGGTTTTTCGATTACATGAGGTTTCTGGCTAACAGGAACTCTCCCGTTATTTTTACGCATGTGTACCTCCATTATTATAACTGAATATTTCATCATTGAAATTTTCTAATATAGAGATGAAAGAATTTGGACTTGATTGACCTAATCCGCACTTTGAAGCCACTTGCATTGTTTTCCCTAACTCTTTTAATTTATTAAGATAAGTGAAAGTGTATTCACCTTTTTCTATCATATTAACACCCTCCAATAATTTCCTATTTCCTATTCTACAAGGAGTACATTGACCACATGATTCTTCCACGAAGAACTCCATAAAGTTTTTAAGTACTTTAAGCATATTTCTGCTTTCGTTGAATACAATGATTGAACCGCCGGTTGGTAAGTCTTCGTAAGCAAGTTTTCTATTGAACTGTGCTTTTGGAACACATTGCCCGGATGCTCCGCCAATTTGAACAGCTTTAGTATTTTGTGCTCCCGATATTTCCAAAAGCTCTTTCAACGTAGTACCCCATGGTAATTCATAAACATCAGGTTTTTCACAATCGCCTGAAATTGAAAATATTTTTGTTCCGGTTGATTCTCCGGTACCGAATTTCTTGAACCAATTTCCTCCGTTTAATACAATATGAGGAATACAGCATAATGTTTCTACATTATTCACTGATGTCGGTTTTTTCTTAAATCCTGTATTTACTGGATACGGTGGACGATTCCTCGCCTCACCTCTATTTCCTTCCAATGATTCAATCAACGCTGTCTCCTCGCCGCATACATAAGCAGATGATCCGACAAATATTTCAATATCAAAATTGAAATTTCTGATTCCAAGTATACTTTTACCTAAAAGGTTTTCATCCCTCATTTTTTGGAGATAATCCTCAAGAGGCTTTAACGCATGCTCATATTCACCACGTAGATATACTATTCCCTTTTTCGCTCCTATTGTATAGCCTGCAATTACCATCCCATCAAATACCAATTCAGGATATTCATACAATAGAACTCTATCTTTAAAAGTACCCGGTTCTCCTTCATCTGCATTACAGACAATATATTTTTCATCACTAATTGCAGCAGCGGCTAACATCCATTTTGTTGATACCGGAAAACCAGCACCGCCTCTTCCCTTTAATTTCGAATCCTTAATCTCAAATAGTATATCCTCACGTGATAAAGTAACGGCTTTTTTTATTCCATCACCAGGGGTATAGTCCGAAAATATGATATCCCCTTTTCTCGTGTGTTTTTTGTTTTCCATTTTTCCCTCACTTAACTGAGTTTAGATATTCAACGGCTTTTTCCGGTGTTAATTTTGTATAGACCCTTTCATTTATTGCCATAGCTGGTCCTTCATCACATAACCCGAGACAATTCGCATATTCAATTGTGAACTTTTTATCTTTAGTTGTTTCGCCCATCTTTATTCCCAATTCCCTTTCAACAGCTTTAGCAATCGCCTCCTTGTTCTTCATATCACACGTAATAGTTCTGCAGATTCTTACGATATTCCTTCCTTTAGGTTTTGAATTAAGAAAAGCATAGAAGGAAACAACGCTATAAACTTCAACCGGATGAATTTTAAGCAGACGAGCAATTTCCTGCTGAGCAAATTCTGATATATATCTGTGATTCTTCTGAACATCTTGCAGAATTTTTAATAAAGAGGATCGATCATTTCCATATTTCTGAACAAGGAGTTCAATCTCTTCTGTTAGAGATGTTTTTTCTGATACCAACATTAAAGACTCCTAATTTATTTTAATAAATATTTTACTTTAGTCAGTAATTCCCCCGAAGAAATTGGTTTTTCAACAAATTCATCTACAGGTATCATCTCTCCTGAACCGAAATCCATTCCAACAGCTTTTGAAATTGATGTGTACATAAGTATTGGAGTTGAAATGTTTTCTCGTCTTAATTTCTGCGCCAAGAAAAATCCATCATCCGGCTCGTCCATCATGACATCCAGAATTATCAAATCGGGAGAATTCTCTTTTACAATGTTATAACCATCTTCGGGATTATCGGCTTTAATAACTTTGTAATTATTAGCGGTGAGTATTAGTTCAGTAGTTTCAAGGATATCATGATCATCATCAATAACTGCAATTAAGCTCATCTTTGTCTCCATTCTATTTTAAGAATAACAGTCGAGAGATGTTAGAATTTTATGTGAGTTATCTCTTATTTACGCTATTGCAACTTCTATGCCGTTATTTTACAAAAACAAATCTCTTTTTTATAAAATTTTCACACTATTATAGATTTTATTTAGTGAGTATTTATCAATTCTAAGAATTACCCCTCTTTTAATTCCAATTATTGATATTTATAAAATGTTTTTGTTTAACATCCTTTTTTTAATCTTATTGCTACTAGATTGTATTTGTATAACTATTCCATTATTTTCACACAGTAAATTTTAATTTAATAGTAAGTGCATTCGTAGCTCAATCCGCCAAAGGCGGACAAGCCGGAAAGTTATTTACAAGCTTTAGTTAGTACTTTTCTATTTTGAATTAGTTAATGCGTCCGTAGCTCAATTGGATAGAGCACCAGATTTCGGCTCTGGGGGTTGAGGGTTCGAGTCCTTCCGGGCGTACAAGTTTTTCATTACTTGTAATACATTTCTGGCTGGCTTTTCTTTAACTCAATTATAGCAACAGATTTTATCCGTGGTTAGTAATATTGAACTCCGTCGGAGTTCTATTTTTGTGACTACGGAGTAGTCAAATACAAATAACCATAGGCGCAAACCTATGGAAATACAAAGAAGCTGAACTAACAACCCCAAAGGGGTTGAAGTATATTAGAACTTGTCCAAATAAATTATTTTTTATCACCTTTACGATATAAATATTAATAAATCGTAGTACGACCATTACCCAGGCGTTTTTACAAAATAATCTGTGATGATCTGTATGATCTGCGGTATCAGTGTTCTATCCATGTTATTTTATCTTCAAGACTAGCAGGGTAATATCATCCTCAAGCGGTTTACCGTCAAGCCATTCTTCACTGGCTTCAACAAGTGCATCAATAATTTCCTTCGGATCTTTATTCCTAACTTCTTTGAAAAGTTTAGATATTCTGTAATACTCAAATTGCTCATCATCCTTATTTTTCATTTCGGGCAGCCCGTCAGAAACTAGGAGTATAGTATCACCGCTGCTGACTTCTATTTGAATATCCTTAAAGGGGAAGTTCAGCATTGCGCCGAGCGGCATTCCCATTAAGTTAATTTCCTCAACCTGGTTACTCGATTTAGAGTATATATATATCGGAGGCATACCGGCGCTTGATATTTGCAGTGTATGATCTTTCAATTTCAATAAACTGAATGCCATCATTATTCTGCCCAGTTTACTCTTTTTAATTGTGTTGTTGCTTTTGAGCATGAATGTTGCAATATCTGTATCGGACGAATCAGAAACGAAGAGTCCTTTTATCAGCGAGACTAAAACTCCTGCCTGCATTCCGTGACCGGTTGCATCGCCAAAACCGATGTTAAGTGTTCCATCTTCAGAAATAGAAAAATCGTAATAATCGCCGCCCACTTCTGATGCGGTTTTCATATACACTGCAATTTCGTATTGATCCGATGTTGGAATTTTATCCGGCAGCATAGATAACTGCAGCTTCCGAGCATCTTCAAGTTCCTTCGTCTTCCTCTCATTCTCAATTTGAATAACCTTTGCCTCAGCTGCTGCTGCATCGGCTTTCAGTTCTGCCTGTTTAGCTCTCAACTCGGATTCTTTCAGTCTAGCCGCTTCAAGCTGCTTATTTATCTCATACTTTCTGTATATTAAAAATAAACCTATTCCAGCTAGGATATATAATAAGTACGCCCACCACGTTTTATACAAAGGAGGATTGATGATAACTTCTACTTTAATATCATTAGCAGCATAAATTCCATCAGCATTTGCCGCCTTAAGCATGAATGTATAATCGCCCGGTGATAAGTTATTATAAGTTACTTCTCTTTTCTCTGACGTTTTGATCGGTTCATCATCATAATTGATAAGCTGGTATTCATATTGATTATTTTGCGGAGAAGCATAGTGGAGAGCTACAAAATCTATTTCGATTGTATTTTGATCATTACTGAGAATGATTTCACCTTTTTTCATTATCTTTTCTATTAATCTTTTATTTCCTTTCTTAATAATGGATTTGCCATTTATAAATAAATTGGTAACTACCAATCGAGGTAAATAAAGGTTTTTCCTCACTTGACTCGGATCAAAATGCAATATACCGTTTGTTCCGCCGTAACAAAATCTGCCTCCTCTATCAACAAAAACCGAGTTAATATTGTATTCATAATTCTCAGATGTGTCATCGTTTGAGTATATTCTAATTTTTTCATTTTTTGAATCGAATCTAACTAAGCCGCTGTTTGTGGATATCCAAATAGTACTGCTGCCGTAATCAAGCAGGGAATTTATCCTGTTGCTGGGAAGACCGCTGTTTTGTATTGTAAATCTGTTGAATTCGCCTGTCGCTAGATTTAATTTGCATAATCCTCTATTAAAAGTTCCAACCCAGAGAATGTCCTTGTTTGATTTTGTTTTAGTAAAATTAAGGATCATATCATCGCCGATATGTTCCTTAAATTTTGATTCGTATTCAAAAGGAACAAACTCATTTTTATTCAAGTCAAATTTTCTGATCCCTCTAGTAGTGCCGACCCACATGAACTTGCCGTCAAAATAATATGATAAAACATTTGCGATGCTGTTGGAGATTGAATCGTTCAATGAATATGGAGTTATCTTAAAAGTTTCAACATCAATTCTATCAAGTCCGCCGCCTTTTGTCCCAACCCAAATGTTATGATTATCATTAGAAGTTATAAAACTGATCCTATTACTCTGCAGTTTATTTCCTGAGTCAGTTGAATTTTCACTGAGATGAGTAATAACATCAACAGAATCTATCACAACTATCCCGTTATTTGAAGTACCGATCCACACTCTTTTAAAATGATCTTCGTATAACGATACAACTCTATTTTGATTCAAGAGATCTTTGAATTTTTGCGATCGCTTTAATATTCTTTTTGTTTTATGCCTCATAACAATACCGCTATGATCCATAACAACTTCAATAACACTTTCGTATGTGCCTGCTAAAAGATTTCCTTCATGGTTCTGTATAATTGAATAAACATTATTTTCTGATACGATTGTCGAAAGGATATCGGTATTGATGTATAAGAAATTCGGAGCGAAACGATTGAGCTTTGCTAAGCCATTGTTCCCCGCAGCAAACCAGAGAATACCGGAATGATCTTCAAGTATCTTTTGAATTTTATTTGACGGCAAACTTTTTGGATCACCCTCCTTTTTCGAATAATGTTTACTATTGCCTGTTTTAATTTCATATTCATAAAGCCCGCCTTCCGTTCCAATCCATAATATACCTTTATCCGACGGAGATTCATAAACTGCGAGGACTCTAGAATTTCCCGAATTTTGATTTTTAGTGAAAACAATTTTCTGAAATTCTTCCTTCTGTTCATCAAATCTAAATAACCCGATATCGGTTGCTACCCATAAATAATTGTTGTTATCAAAAAATAGATCATTGATCGGACTCGTATTGTTTTCCTGGTCAGAGCTTTGATTATAATAATACCTGTCGAATGATTTACTCAATTTATTAAATTTATTAAGTCCGTCTGAAGTGCCAATCCATAAATGTCCGTCATTATCTTCGGTGATTGCGTTTACATGATTATCGCTTATCGAATTTTCGTCCAAAGAATCATTAGTCAAGCTGATAAATCGATTCACAGTAGAATCAAAATACGCAAGTCCCCCTTCATTAGTTCTACCAATAATATCACCCATTCCAACCCAAATAAGTCCTTCGCTGTCTTTATATAAAGCTGTAATCTGGTGATAGCTTAATCCGTCCTTGGTAGAATAATTTTTAAAAGAGTTTGTTAATCTATCATATTTATTCAAGCCTCTGGTGCTACCAATCCAAATGTTCCCCGCTGCATCCTCGGAAATTCTTGTAATAATTCCCGATGAAATAGAGTTGGGATCAAAAGGATCATTTCTGAAAATTTTGAACTTGTATCCATCATAGTGGTTTACACCGTCGGGAGTAACAAACCATAGGAATCCCCAGCTATCTTCAAAAATATCGATCACATAATTTTCCGATAATCCGTCCCTCTCGGTAATATTCTTAAATGTGTATGATTGCGGATAACTTGTAGCGGCAACAATTAACAATCCGATAAAAATGTGGAACAATTTTTTCATATGATGGTTTCAAATATTAAAGGTATCTTTACAAAATGATTATATAATACTAATATAATTATTTCAATTGAGAATTTGGTGAATTTTGAAATAAGAATAATTTACTATACAATTTACAAATAAAAATAGAATTGATATACTAACAATAACTAGCTTAGTATCATAGTTCATTTAAAATTGGTCTTAGTAAAAGAGAAATAAATCCTCATCCGCCTCTGCGGAATAAGGATATTACATTCATTAGGAGATATTCTTTTTACTTAATTATATTAGAAAATTTTCAACTGGAAAAAGTTTATAGATCAATATTCAAGGAATAAGATGACTACAAATAAAATTACTAATATTTTTTTAGTATTTATTATTGCAGCGCTGACTACTATTTTACTTTACAATAGCGACATAGATAATTATAAAGAGTTCCCTTCTCAGAGATTCTCGATTGACACAAAAGATAACCCGATAGCGCGGGCAGAGTTTGAACTACGCATGGTACGTAATCCAAAAACGGGTAAAGTGCCGAACGAAATAAGAAGAAAAGAAATAAAATTTGTAAAGGATATACCATCAAGAAAAATAAACACATTAAGTAAAACCGGTAAAATAGAAACTCTTGATTTCCAATCACGCGGACCGGTTAATCGCGGCGGAAGAACTCGTGCTTTAGGCGTTGATATCAGGAGTACTTCCGGCAATGTTACAATAATTGCAGCCGGTGTTTCCGGTGGTATTTGGAAATCAACCAACGACGGAGCTGCTTGGACACAGACGAGTTTACCATCACAGATAAACAATGCAACTTGTATAGTTCAGGATACCAGAACCGGTCATGAAGATACTTGGTATATCGGTACCGGTGAAGCAAGAGGCAATTCAGCTTCCGGCGGAAATGCTTTTTATCTCGGCGACGGCATTTTTAAATCGATTGACAATGGTCAAAGCTGGTCGCGAATTCCCAGTACTGTAAGGAATACTCCGCAAACATATAATTTTCCGTTTAATCTTGTTCACGCTTTGGCAATAAATCCGGCTACCGGAACTTTGTTTGCCGCAGCTTCAAATGTTATTATGCGAAGCGCTAACGGCGGAGATAGCTGGACAACTGTGAGAGGCAGTTTAGCTAATTCAACACCAACGTTTGTAACTGCTTCCACAAATGGATATATCTATGCAGCTGTTAATAGTTCTGTTGCCGATAAAGGTATTTGGAAATCTACAAACGATGGAGCAAGCTGGAGTAATATTACGCCGGCTGGCTTCCCTCAAGTTTATAATCGGGTAATAATTGCTGTAGCTCCATCTGATCCGAATAGAATATATCTCTTGGCACATACTCCTGGCAGCGG
Organism: Chlorobiota bacterium; assembly: GCA_013151565.1. Classification (GTDB taxonomy): domain Bacteria; phylum Bacteroidota; class Ignavibacteria; order Ignavibacteriales; family Melioribacteraceae; genus SZUA-22. The sequence continues at coordinate 816 of JAADIB010000067.1, read as the reverse complement.
CGCTGATAGCCCGGCTGGAGTTGGAGACGAGCATAGTTTTTGGGTTTCGATGGATGGCGGTAATTCTTGGACAGAAAGAACAAACAATTTACCGAATGCTGACAATGTTGCCGGATATTCTTCCCAAGGTGGCTACGATATGGTAATGGCGGTCAAGCCAAACGACCCGAATTATGTTGTTGTCGGCGGAACAAACTTGTTTCGATCGACTGATGCATTTGCAACAAAAATTACAAACACAAAAACCAACTGGATTGGCGGTTATGCTTTGGCAAATGATATAAGTCAATATACAAACCATCATGCAGATCAACACGCACTTGTTTTTGCACCGTTTAATTCGAGAATAATTTATTCAGGGAATGACGGCGGCGTCCAAGTGTGTAGAGACTTATCTCAACCGACTGTAGTCTGGAATCAATTGAACAACGGTTATCAAACATCTCAGTTTTATTCTATTGCGCTTGACCATGCTTCAAGCGGTGATAATACTTTGTTAGGCGGACTTCAGGATAATGCACATTATTTCACAAATTCCAGCGATCCAAGTTCAGCTTGGAAAGAAATGATTGCCGGCGGTGACGGCGGATTCACTGCTATAGCCGATAATAAAACTTCATACTACATTGAACCTCAAAATGGACTTCTGATAAGGTTAAGATTAAATGAAGCCGGTAATTGGCAGAATTGGACTGTGGCTAAACCTAGTCATAATACTAATTATTTATTCATTAATCCGTACGTTCTTGATCCTAACAACACGAACAGAATGTATTTTGTTGCAGGCGATAGTCTTTGGAGAAATAATGATCTAAC
>JAADIB010000328.1 GCA_013151565.1 Chlorobiota bacterium | reverse complement strand
ACCATATTAGAGTAAGCCCATTTCCGCTTTATTCTGCGTTGAATAACTAACATAATTAGTTGAATTATTAGGCTAACCCAAATTTGAATTTAAATAGCATTTTGATTGTCGCCAAGAAAATATTTAAGTGGGATTTTTTCTCTTAAAGAGTTTTTCAATTTACCATCTGTTTTTATAGATTTCAACCATTTTTTCTGGTGCTATTTCATAGTTGTTTGTAATAAATTCATAAACTTTATCGTGTGTTTCATACCAATAAGCTATTCTTCTTAGCTTGATAGTCTTCTTATCTTTACTGATTTCAATTATTTCGTCCTTTAGTATTGCGTTGTCCGTCTTTTCATCAAGTTCAAATTCTTCAAGACTTTTGTATTTAGAATTATTCTTTTGTCGGGTTACAAAATAAATATCATCCAAAGACCATTGTAAATACTGCTTATAATCGTTGTAACCTTTATCAAACACAATAAATGTGCCTTTCTTTATCCACCACAAAGGCGGACAAGGGATGAATCTATCCCCCCTTTCTTTTTTCCATTTATTGGATTTCTACCACTCTTTTTGAGAATGTCGCTAAATAGACCCATTGTCGTTGAATCTATTATTTTCAGTCTTTTTACTCCTGGTATATAACAGCTGCTGTCCGATAAAATTTTCCTATACTTTTTGTATAGTTCATTGTTAATTCAGCGATTCAGAGCTTAATTTATTGTAAAACAGATTAATGATCTGTTCTACAACAATTTGCAAAAACACAACTGGAAAAATATCTTTTACTACAAATACAAAACATTATTTTTTAAGTATTTAAAAGTGACGCTGAATTGTTGATTAATTTCACATATAGAAATCCCGACAAAAAATCTTGTAAACTAATGTTACTCAGTTAACAAACAAAAACGTTTTTTATCTTTCCAATCCAAGTATATCTTGGATGTGGATCATACCAACAACTTTATTATTGCTTGTTACAACGATACTATTTATCGGGTATTGCTGGAATATTTTATTTGCCTCAAACAGAAGTTCGTTTTCATCAATAGAAAAAGGCTTTTTAAGTGTAAAAACGTCTTTAATCTTCTGATTCACCGCGTCAGCGCCCTTATTTGCAATTAGTCGTCTTAAATCACCATCAGTAAAAAAGCCAATTGGTTCGCCGTTTTCATTTACAATTGTAACTGCTCCAAATTTACCAACGGTCATTGTAACCAAACATTCCGAAATTGTATTTTCAACATTTGAAATCGGGTTTTGATTTCCGATAATATCTTTTACTTTGTAAGTCATTAAGCGGGTATGTTCAACAAATTGCTGTGTTCCAAGATCGGTTAAATTATTTTTAGTCATCTGTTGAATTATTTTCCACGGCGCTGTAATTGTGTGTGCGCCAATGTTTAATGCATTACGGATATGCTCAATATTTCTTACGGAAGAAAACATGATCTTTGTATCGTAACCATAATAGTTAACAGCATCAACGCATTGCTGAATAAGCGAAAGCGCATCTTGACCTTGATCCTGCAAACGACCGACAAGCGGACAAACATAAGTCGCTCCAGCTGCCATTGCCATGTATGCTTGCTGCAAAGTATAAACAAGATGGATGTTTACTTTAAATCCATCATCGGTTAATTTTTTACAAGCCCGAACGCCTTCAAGCGATATGGGAATTTTATAAACCGTTCTATTTTTATCGAGCCCTAACGCATCTTGTCTGCGGACTTCCGAAATAATTTCATCGGCAGTGCTTCCAAGCGCCTCAATTTGAAGAACGGGAACAATTTTGGAAAGTTCTACTATTGTTGCATCAATATCGGTAATGCCGTGGCGATGCATAAAAGTCGGTGTAGTTGTTAAGCCTGAGAGGAATCCTAGTTCAAAGGCTTCTTTAATTTCTTCCATATTGGCTGAGTCTAAGTACAATTCCATTTTTCATCTCTGCTTTATTTATAAAATTTATTTTCTGTATTTAACTTCAATGTTGTGAATTTCAATTAGCGGTTTCAGGAATTCTTCCAGCAGAGAGATATCTAATTGGCTGGCAGCATCACAAAGTGCTTCGCTTGGACAAGTATGAGTTTCGATAAACAATCCGTCAATACCCGCGGCAGCACCGGCTCTGCCAAGTACCGGCAAATATTGTCTTGCACCGCCGGAAGGATCAGCGCTTGGAATTCCATACTTTCTTATTGCGTGAGTAACATCAAAGACTACCGGGTAACCTGTTTCGTTAAGGTGATAAAAACTACGGGGATCAACGATCAGATCGTTATAGCCAAAAGTATATCCGCGCTCTGTAAGAATAATGTTATAGTTTCCCTGAGCCTCGATCTTCTGCACAGGCTTTATCATGTTTTCAGGAGCGAGAAATTGTCCGTGCTTCAAATTAATTACACTGCCGCTCTTTGCCGCTTCTACGACAAGTGTTGTTTGCATAACAAGATATGCCGGGATTTGAATAATATCAACTACCTCCGCAGCTGGTTTAACTTGGTTTGGATAATGAATATCTGTTAGTAATGGGAAACCAAATTCCCTTTTAATTTTTTCTAAAATCTTTAGTCCTTCTTCAAGTCCTGGTCCCATGTAATAATCAACCGAGCTTCTATTATCTTTTTGAAATGATGATTTATAGATCAACGGAAGATTCAATTTTTCTGTAATTTCTTTTAACTGCTCAGCAACTTTCATCATTATACTTTCTTCTTCAATAACGCACGGACCGGAAATCAAAAACAGTTGATCTGCGCCGCATACAATATTTCCAACATTTACTTTTTTCTTACTCATATCTTTTTCATTTTTATGTAAACTTTACTATTTTTTTAAAAGTTTTATCATAAAATCTAACAAATTTAATTGAATATATTGTTAATTTACTTGCATTAGACTAAAGGATATTTGGTGGTTTACTTTTTTTTCAATAAATTAAATAAAACATAACAACAATAGGAGGAACTATGAAAAAATCATTAACTTTTTTATTTACATTTCTATGGATTTCCACATTTTTAGCCCAGGGATCTTTTGTAAGATCGTATAGTATTCCGGTTCCTGAAATAGAAAATACCGGGCTAGGAGAAGTTGTAGCCGGTGTTGACTGGGACGGCGATGGGAAACTTGAGATATATGCCGTCAATAATATGCTGGACCAAGGCGGTTCGGAAGAAATTCCTAAAATTTATAAATTTGAATTTAACAGCGCTACTTCAACATGGGATTCCGTATGGATGGCTACAGTACTTGATATTCCCAGACAAAACAGTTGGGCAGCCGTAACTTGGGGCGATTGGGACAAAGACGGAAAACCCGAAATTATTTGGGGACCAGCAAATTACTTAGGCGCTGATAATACAAACCCTCCAAGAATTTTGGTTTGGGAAGCTCGAGGAGATGGCAGTGAAGGTTTGGGTGTTGAGGGATTTGGTGTTACAACTCCAAACTGCCAGTGGACTATTACCGATCAGGCTAATACCGAGCTAAGACCGTTCAGATGGGAACTTGCAGATATTGATTCGGACGGTGATCTGGAACTTTGTTTTGCCGATAGACGAGACATTTATTCCTATGGTGTGGTCTCAGTATCCGATGTGCCTGATAATGGAGACGGTTCGGAAACATGGACTCTGGAAACGTCAGGATTTGGAACGGATATTCCCGCAAGTTATGACTTGGCGATTATTGATAATACTATGTATTTGATTCATGACAGCAACGAGGGAGATGTGACACTTGTTTCATATTCAAACGGCGCATGGGAAACACCAGTCACACTAACAGGTAAAACTCCTGGAGGCTCGTGGAAAACATCCAGTGTTGTTGATATTGATAATGATGGAAACAAGGAAATTGTTGTAGCTGGATGGAACAGTGGTTATAACAATCTGTATTTACTGCAGCCGGATCCGTTTGAAAAACTTAAATCTAATATAATCACTAATTTCTCTTTTTTAATCGGGTCATCAGGAAGGTTTAACGGCGGCGATGCCGGGGACATTGATCTGGATGGAAATGTTGATATTGTTCTCGGTACAAGAGGAGCTACTCCGCTTGCATCGATCGTAAGAGTTGAATATCAAGGTGGTGATATTACAGATTCAGCAAGCTATACTTACCAGATAATTGATTCTCTTGCTTCGGATATAACGACACAAAGATTTGACATTGTGAAGATAGCAAATGTAGATGATGATCCTCAAATGGAAGTTATTTATTCAGACGGCAACCAGATCAACAGAATTCCTATTTTTATACTTGATTACGAAGAAGGATTGGCTGTTAATGAGGAGACAATTCCTAACGAGTTTTATTTGTCACAGAATTATCCTAACCCGTTTAATCCGTCAACAACTATCAGATTTGGTTTGAGTGAGCAATCGAACGTCAGTTTGAAAATTTATGATATACTCGGTAGAAAAGTTGCAATTCTTCTTGATAATGAAACAAGATCAGCCGGAAGCTATGAAATTACTTTTGACGCTTCCGTTTTGGCAAGTGGCACTTACATTTATAAATTAACTTCTGACAAATATTCTCTCTCGAAGAAAATGATTTTGATGAAGTAAACCGGAACAAATATTTTTACTAAAGCCCTCTATACTATTGGTTTAGAGGGCTTTTTATTTATATTTAGTTCTTATCACTTAAAACTATATTACGGCAGCATTATTTGTTTGCTGCCGAAATATAGTTTTCGTATATTTATTAATAAACTTAAAGAATCATCGCAACAAATAAATTACATATTGACAAATTAACATCACAGTTTGAAAACCAGAAGGTTTTTGATACAAAGGATATTGCTAATTTTTACTTGAGATTTGAACCTAATGTAAAACAAACTACAATAAATTGGCGAGTCTATGCTCTTGTTAAAATGGGAGTACTTAATCGGTTCGGAAGAGGAAAATTCAGTTTTGGACAAAAAAAAATATTTATTCCTGAAATTTCATCTAAAATGAAGAAAATATATAATAAACTCAAACAGGAATTCCCATATCTAAAAATTTGTATTTGGCATACCTCAATTTTAAATGAGTTTATGCTTCATCAACCAGGTCGGTTTTATCTGATTATTGAGGTTGAAAAAGATGCAACTCAATCAATATTTTTTTTCTTAAAAGAAGAAAAGTATACGGTTTTTATTGAACCCACAAACGATCTTTTAGAAAAGTATTTACCTAATGAAAAAGAAGCTATAATTATAAAACCACTAGTAACAGAAGCTCCTGTTCAGAACGTTAAAGGGGTAGAGACCATTTCTCTAGAAAAAATGTTAGTAGATATATTTTGTGATGATGTGGTTTTTTCTGCTCAACAAGGTAAAGAAATGCGAACTATTTTTAAAGAAGCGCTTAGCAAGTATTCTCTCAATTTAAATAGGATGCTTAGATATGCTGATAGAAGAAGAAAAAAAGAACTCTTAAAAGAATACTTGAATTCAACAACTAATTTACGGCAGCATTTGTAATTTGCTGCCAATTTATAGTATATGATTAATAGAAAAGAAATATCAATTGAATGGATTAATAAAGTCTCTAAAGAAAATCGTAAAGCTGATAAAATTTTGATTGAAAAAGTTATACGTGCATTTCTTTTGTTGGAAGGGCTTGTAAAACAAAAACTACCATTCGTATTCAAGGGTGGCACGGCATTAATGCTTCATCTTAATTCTGCGAAAAGGTTATCAATTGATATAGATATAATTTTGCAGAAAAGACCTGAGAAATTTGATGAACTTCTTGATCTACTTGCAAAAGAACAAGGATTCTTACGAAACGAGTTGCAGCATAGAGATACAAAATCGAAAATTAAAAAGGAACATCACAAGTTTTATTATACTCCTATTCATAAATCAAATAAGAATGAAGAATATGTACTGCTCGATATATTGTTTGAAAAAGTAAATTATACAAAACTTGTACAACTTCCGATAGAGTCAGCATTTGTACCGCTTAAAGAGAAACCTCTTTTAGTTGAGTTACCTAGTGTGGAAGATATGTTGGGCGATAAATTAACAGCGTTTGCTCCAAACACTACTGGGATTCCATACTTTGAAAATGAAGATAGTATGAGTATGGAAATCATCAAGCAACTTTACGATATTGGTAATTTGTTTGATGTTGTTAGTGATGCTAATATTATCAAGACAACGTTTTTTCGTTTTGCTACAACGGAATTAAATTATCGTAATTTTGGAAAGTTAAATGAAAATGATGTGCTAGAGGATATTTTTCAAACTGCGTTATGCTTAGTTACTAGAGGTACTGATGGTATTGGAGATTTTGAACAATTGCAATTAGGAATACGGCGAATAACTGGGTTTATTTTTTCAGAAAGTTATCATCTGGGAAAAACCATTGCACATGCATCAAAAGCAGCTTACCTAGCAACACTAATAAAACATGATGCAAAAGTTATTGATAAATACACCAATCCAATTCATATGAAAGAATGGCTGATCGCCGAGCCAATGAACACCAAATTAAATAAACTCAAGAAATCAAATCCAGAAGCTTTCTTCTACTGGCATAAAATTTATGAACTTAAAATACAGGATAAATAGTGGGACGTTCAACAGTACATTATGCAGATAATAAAACGAATAATGGAAGTTGATTTCAACTAACTTTTTATATACTTCAAATTAATTGTTAATAAATCACTTAATCAGCTTTTTCAACTTCTCAATTTCATCGCGTAAGTATGCGGCTTTCTCAAATTCCAGATCCTTTGCTGCCTGTTTCATTTCTTCCGTCATCTCTTCGACTAAGTCAAACTTTTCTTCCTTTGACATATATTTAATGACCGGCTCGGCAACTTTTGTGAATGACACTTGTTCATGCTCATCTTTCTTACGCATATCGGCAATTGAGGTTGACCTCAAAATCTCGTCACGGCTTTTATAAATGGTTTTAGGTGAGATACCGTGTTTTTCATTATATTCTTTCTGTATCTTTCTTCTTCTGTTGGTTTCGTCAATTGTTTTCCGCATCGAATTGGTTATTCTATCGGCATACATTATAACCACACCGTCGGCATTTCTTGCGGTTCTGCCGGCAGTCTGCATTAGAGATCTTTCACTTCTAAGAAAACCTTCTTTATCCGCATCAATAATTGCTACAAGTGAAACTTCCGGCAAGTCCAGTCCTTCACGAAGCAGATTTACTCCGACCAAAACATCAAAGTCACCAATTCGAAGATCCCTAATGATTTCAACCCTCTCCAAGGAATCAATATCGCTGTGGATATACTTAACTCGGATACTTAGTTTTTCCAGGTAATCGGAAAGGTCTTCAGCCATTTTTTTCGTGAGAGTTGTTACGAGAATTCTCTCGTTTTTTTCTGTCCGCGCTCTTATTTCGCCGATAAGATCATCAATCTGGTTATCAACCGGTCTGATTATAATTCCCGGATCGAGCAATCCTGTTGGTCTAATTATCTGTTCAACATAAACGCCGCCGGTTTTTTCGAGCTCGTAATCACCAGGTGTGGCACTCACGTAGATAACTTGGTTTATCAGTTTTTCATACTCATCAAATTTAAGCGGTCTATTATCAAGCGCTGATGGAAGACGGAATCCATATTCAACTAAATTCTCTTTACGCGAGCGGTCTCCTTTATACATTGCGCGGATCTGCGGTATAGTTACATGCGATTCATCAATTATCAGAAGATAATCATCGGGGAAATAATCGAACAAACATGCCGGTCGTGAACCGGGCGGTCTGCCATCCATATGGCGCGAATAATTTTCAATACCGGAGCAGTAACCGATCTCTCTCATCATTTCAACGTCATAATGAGTCCGCTGCTCTAAACGCTGTGCTTCAAGATACTTTTCATCATTGTGATACTCCGCAAGTCTTTCTTTCAGCTCCTCTTTGATCGTTTGAATTCCCCGGTTCACCTGTTCTTTTGTTGTAACAAAATATTTAGCCGGATAAATTGCCGCAGATTCAACCTCTTTAAGAAACTCACCAGTGAGCGAATCAATAATAGATATCCTTTCAACCTCATCATCCCAGAATTCAACTCTTATCGCTTCCTCGTATTGGTATGCCGGAATGATTTCAACTACATCTCCTCGCGCACGGAATGTTCCCCGTGTAAACTCTACATCATTTCTCGTATAGTAAATATCGATAAGTGCCCGCATAAATTTTTTACGATCCAACTGCTGACCTTTTTTGACAAACGTAATTTGCTTAGCGTATTGATCAGGCGCGCCGATCCCATAAATACAACTTACGCTGGCGACAATAATTACATCGCTTCTTCCTTCAATAAGCGCGGTTGTTGCCTTAAGCCGGAGACGATCAATTTCTTCATTCACTGAGAAATCTTTTTCAATATAGAGATCGCTCTTTACTACGTAGGCTTCCGGCTGGTAGTAATCGTAATAACTGATAAAAAACTCCACGGCATTATTCGGGAAGAAAGATTTAAACTCAGAATAAAGCTGTGCCGCTAAAGTTTTATTGTGAGATATTATTAGAGTCGGTTTATTTACATTTGCAATAACATTCGACATTGTGAAGGTTTTTCCGCTACCGGTAACACCGAGCAATACTTGATGTTTCTCACCGTTTATTAATCCATTGGTCAGTTCATCAATAGCCTGCGGCTGGTCGCCTGCCGGTTTGTAGTTTGATATCAGTTCAAATTTTTTCATGTCTGCCGAATATAATAAAAAATATGCTTAACTAAGTTTAGATGTTTCTAGTTTTGTGAAGATTCAGAAGTGATAATTTTAGCTGTTGAAAATTCTATCCAGTATTTCATCACTGTTTACCATTTCTTCAAAAGGTGCGTTGATGAACTCGATGTTAGTTGTGAGCGACCGGTATTTCAACTGATGCGTTACTGCGTTACGTGTATTTATAACAAAAACTTTCGTATCATGGTCTAACTGCTTTTTGAATAATGCTCTTATGTGAATGTCAGCATT